>JAODNG010000553.1 GCA_025465385.1 Pseudonocardiales bacterium | reverse complement strand
GGCGACGAGGCAGTTCTCGGCAACATTCCGGCAGGCGTTGCCCACGATCTCGACGTCGAAGGTGGCCGAGTGGCCGGTGTCGAACGTCTGAAAGCAGTCGGGGTGCGGATCAACAGGCGATCCTTTGACTGTGATGTCCTGGATCGAATTACTGATGATCCGAAGGCCGTTGCCGAAGAATCGCACACCATCAGCGTCCCCATCACCGCCTGCGACCGTTTCGCTCACCCGATTCTCGCGCACGGTGATCCGCTGCCCGCTGACGGATATGCCCGTCGTAGCGGCATGCGTGACAGTGTTGGATTCGATGGTGGAGTCGGTGCAGGAAGCGCAGATGATCCCGCCCCGCTGGGTGTCGTGAACCGCGTTCTTCTGCGCAACGATGCCCGTCCCGGCGAGCAGCAACTCGCCACCGCCGACGACCGTGAAGCCTTGGATGATGACATGATCGGCGAGGACATGGAGTTGGTGGACGGTGATGCGCCCGTCAGAAACGAGATTGATCGGGTCTTTAGCGGTTCCGGACCTGGTCAGCGTCAGATCCACGTTAGCGAGGTCATCCCCAAAGAAACACAACATGTCTCCGGCGGCCACAGTATTGAGCGCAGCCCGTGCCTCGTCGATGTTGTTGATCGTGCGGGTGCAGGGCTCATCAGCGGAGGCAACTCTGGCGGTGAGCAATCCTCCGGCGAGCAGTGCGGCAGCGCACAGTGACACCGTGCGGGCGACCCGTGTCACCGGCACTTCCCGTTGTTCCCCGCAGAGACGCACATCGCGACAAGGGTAACTCTCCGTGCACGCCGTTTACCCACTGCGCCCGAAAGACACGCGGCAACAATCGACGCGAAGGATGAGAGTTTATGGCTGACCCCGTGACGGCATGTGCCGGAGTGGATGTGGGTGGCACGTTCACTGACGTCGTGGTGCACGCCGCCGGACACCGGCCCCGGGCGGTGAAAGTGCCGACGACCCCTGACAACCAGGCGGTGGGGGTTCAGCGCGGCGTCGGGCAAGCGTGGCCGGGCTCGGCGTTGCGGCTGCTGCCGCACGGCACCACCACCGCTACCAACGCGGTCCTGCAACGCTCACTTGCCCGGACGGTGTTGGTGACCACCGATGGGTTCGCCGATGTGCTGGCGATCGCCCGGCAGGACCGGCCCGCGCTCTACGACCTGTCCGTCACCCGCCCCGAGCCGCTGGTGCCGCACCACCAGGTGGTGACCGTCGTAGAGCGCACCAGCCCGGATGGCGAGGCGATCATCGCGCTGACCGACGAGGAGATCAGTCGGGTGGTGGGCGCGGTGCAGCGCCTGAAGCCGGAATCGATCGCCGTGAGCCTGCTTTTTTCCTACGCCTGCGACGAACATGAGCGGCGGTTGTGCGACGAGCTGAGCCGACTGAAGATTCCGATCACCCGATCCAGCGCGCTGCTGCCGGAGTTCCGCGAGTTCGAGCGTGCCTCGACGTGCGTGCTCAACGCCGCGGTCGAGCCCGTGATGCGCCGTTACCTGTCCAACCTGACCGCCCGGCTGCCGGACCCGACGATCACCGTGATGACCTCGAGCGGCGGCACCGCTGGTCTCGATTTCGCCGCGTCCGCCCCGGTACACACGTTGCTGTCCGGACCTGCCGCGGGCGTCGTCGCAGCGGGTGCGGTGGCGCGCTGCGCCGGCTTCGGTGACGCGATCGCCTTCGACATGGGCGGCACATCCACTGACGTGTGCCTGATCAGGAACGGCCAGCCCGAGGTGTCGACGTCCGCGCAGATCGCCGGGTTGCCGTTTCGCACCCCAGCGGTCGGTATCCACACCGTGGGCGCGGGCGGCGGGTCGATCGCCTGGGTCGACAGCGGCGGCGCGCTGCGGGTCGGTCCACGCTCAGCGGGCGCCGATCCCGGTCCGGCCTGCTACGGGTTGGGTGGCACCGAGCCGACGGTGACCGACGCGCACTGCGTACTGGGCCACCTCGACCCGGATCGCGAACTCGGCGGGGGCTTGCGCCTGGACTTCGACGCTGCCAAGCGCGCCGTCGAGACGCTGCCGGAGCCGGCTGGTGGGGCGGCCGGGATTCTGGCGGTGGTGCGGGCCACGATGGCTCGCGCGCTGCGCAAGGTCAGCACCGAGCGCGGTGTCGATCCGGCGGGGTTGGCGCTGGTCGCCTACGGTGGAGCCGGTCCGCTGCACGCCGCCGCGCTGGCCCGCGAGCTCGGCTGCCGCGCTGTGGTGGTGCCGCCCGCACCGGGCGTGCTCAGCGCGCTGGGTCTGCTGCTCGCGCCGGCCCGTTATGAGGCGTCCCGGACAGTGATGGCGGCGGCCGATAACGACCTCACCGACGCCTGGACCGGGCTGGAAGCGCAGGCTCGCGCGGAGCTGGAACGCCAGGGAGTGGCGGGTGACATGACAGTGACCCGGATCGCCGACGCGCGCTACGCCGGCCAGTCCCACGAGCTGCGGATCACGGTGTCTCACGGTGCAGATCTAGCGCAGTTGCTGCATGACGCGCACCGCGAGGCCTACGGGTATGCGATGCCGGACGAGCAGGTTGTGGTCGTCACGGTGCGCGTGGTGGCGCGGGGCGAACCGATCCTGTCACAGCCGCCAAGCGACTGGGACCTGGGCGAACCGGCGTCGCAGCGGTCCCGGGACATCGGCGGAGCGGGCGCAGCGCAGGTGGTTTCCCGAGCGGGTCTGTCAGCCGGGGACGAGGTCAGCGGGCCAGCCTTGATCGAGCAGTCGGACACCACCACGTTGTTGGCTAGTGGCGAGGTCGCCGTGGTCGACGATGCCGGAAACCTCGTGGTGCACCTGCCCGTCGGCTGATCACGGTGATCAAACAGCGGTGCAGCCGGCTTGCGCAGCGGTCATTTTGCGGACGTGGCACCCTGTTTGCGCATGACGACGATCGCGGTAATCAGCGCACATGGCTGAGCTGTCCGGGGTGGAGCTGGAGGTGTTCCGGCACGCGCTGGCCGGGGTGGCCGAGGAGATGGGTGTCGCGCTGCGGCGCGCGGCGTACTCGCCGAACATCAAGGAACGCGCGGACTGCTCGGCGGCGGTGTTCGACCCGGACGGGGAGATGGTCGCCCAAGCCGAGCACATCCCGGTGCACCTGGGCGCCATGCCGGCCAGCGTCCGAGCGGTACTCGACACCTACGGCGCGCTGCAGCCCGGTCAGCAGGTCTGTGTCAACGACCCGTACCTGGGCGGTACCCACCTGCCGGATCTCACGATCGTCTCCGGCGTTTTCGCGGGCTCAGCTGAGTTGCTCGGCTATGTGGCCAATCGCGCGCACCACGCCGACGTCGGTGGAGCGGCCCCGGGGTCCATGCCGGCGACCGCCACCGACATCGCGATGGAAGGGTTGCGCATCCCGCCCATCCTCATCGCTGACGCCGACGGGGAACGCGACGACGTGGTTCGGCTGATCGCCGCGAACTCGCGCACACCCGGCGAGCGCCGGGGTGACCTGCGGGCGCAGTTCGCGGCCAACCACGTCGGCGTCCGGCGGCTGCGGGAGATCGCCAGCCGGATGGGGGACGCTCGGCTGCGCGAGGCCATGGCAGCCGTGTGCGATTACTCCGACCGGCGGGTGCGGGCAGCCGTGGCCAAAATCCCGGACGGGTGCTACCGCAACTGCGACGTCCTGGAGATCGGCGCCGGGCTCACGATCCGGGCCGCGGTGACCGTTGCCGGCGACGAGGTGACGATCGACTTCGACGGTACCGACCCGCAGGTTCCGGTGAATCTCAACGCGGTGTTCGCGGTGACCCTGTCGTCGGCGATGTTCGTATTCCGGATGCTGACCGACCCGGACGCGCCGCCCAACGCCGGCTGCTACCGGTCGCTGCATGTTCGCGCACCGGAAGGCACCGTGGTGCATGCGACGTTTCCCGCACCGGTAGCCGCCGGCAACGTCGAGACCAGCCAGCGGATCGTCGATGTCCTGCTCGGTGCGTTCGCCCAGGCGATTCCCGAGCGGGTACCGGCGGCGAGCCAGGGCACGATGAACAACCTGCTCATCGGCGCCGGTGGTGACCGGCCGTTCAGCTACTACGAGACGCTGGGCGGCGGCGAGGGCGGCACCCCCGACCGTCCCGGCATGTCCGGCGTGCACACCGGGATGACCAACACGCGCAACACCCCCGCCGAAGCAATGGAGCTGGACTACCCATTGCGGGTATGGCGCTACGAACTGCGCTCGTCTTCGGGCGGTGCCGGCCGGCACCCCGGTGGTAACGGTCTGATCCGGGAGGTCGAGGTGCTGGCCGACTGCACGCTCACCGTTCAATCCGAACGCCGCGAACACCCCCCGTGGGGACTCGGCGGCGGGCATCCCGGGGCGGTCGGCCGCAACATCCTGCGCCGGAGCGACGGGACCGAAGTCGAGCTGCCCAGCAAAGGAACGTGGCCGCTGCACCGCGGCGACCGGATCCGCATCGAAACCCCCGGTGGTGGCGGTTGGGGCGCTCCGCTATAGATCGGGCGGTTGGTTTATTGGCTGTGCTCCGAAGCGGATGCCTTTGGCTTCCCCGCCGATCGCGGTCAGCACAATGACGGCGATCAGCACCGGTACTATCGTGACGATCAGCGCGAAGGGATAGCCGTGGCTGGCTGCGAGGCGCTGCTGGATCGGTAGGTTGAATGCCGCGATCAAATTACCCAACTGGTAGGTCACGCCGGGATAGAAGCCACGGATCGCATCCGGACTCAGCTCGGTGAGGTGCGCCGGAATCACACCCCAAGCGCCTTGCACGCACACCTGCATCAGGAATGAGCCGAGGGCGAGCCAACCGACCGTCGCGGACAGCGCGAACAGCGGCGCCACCGGCAGCCCGATGGTGGCGGCGAGGATGATCGTGCGGCGCCGGCCCAACCGCTCGGAGTACCCGCCGAGCAAAGTGCCACCGATGATTGCTCCGATGTTGTAGATCACGGCGATTCCGATCGCAGCGTTCACGCTCAGGTGCAATCCTTGCCGGAGGAAGGTTGGGTAGATGTCCTGGGTGCCGTGCGACATCCAGTTGAAGGCGGTCATCAGCGCGACCAGGTAGCCGAAGCGGCGCAACACCGCCGGATTGCGAAACACCTGCCCCGGGGTGGTCCGGGTGAGCCGGGCCCGGTCCCGGGTTTGCCGCCACACCTCACTTTCGCCGACTTTGGCGCGCACATACAGCGCGACCAACGCCGGTAGCAGGCTGAACGCGAACAGCCCGCGCCAGCCGAACAGCGGATTGATCACCAGGAACGCGACCGCGGCCAGCAGGTACCCGACCGAGTAGCCCTCCTGCAACAGACCCGAGAAGAAGCCGCGTTTCTCAGCTGGGATCTTCTCCATCGCCAAAGCCGCACCCAAGCCCCACTCCCCACCCATCCCGATCCCATACAGCAGCCGCAACACCAGCAGCACCGTGAAATTCGGCGCGAACGCACACACAAAGCCCACCAGTGAGTAGAAGGCGACGTCGACCATCAACGGCAATCGCCGCCCGACCGAGTCCGCCCACCGACCGAATATCAGCGCACCTACTGGACGCATTGCCAATGTGACGGTGGTCACGAACGCCATCTTCGTCAACGACACACCGAAATCCGCGGCGATCTCACTGTAGACCAACACCACAATGAAATAGTCGAAAGCGTCCATCGTCCAGCCCAGGAACGCTGCCACAAACGCGTTGCGCTGATCCGCGGTCAAACCCCGAGCCTGCTCGGTCAGCGTGGCAAACATGAGACTCTCCTCAACAGCCGGGACGGACCGCGTTACGGTAGATCTTGGTCGCGGCCTCAGTGGTGCGGCAAGCCGGTTCGGTGCGCGGCTGGAGGCGATCGCAGGCCGAAACGCACGCTCTTGGCAGTCGTGTGGTCGATGAGTCAAGATCGGGGCATGGTGCTCGACGCCCTGCGGGCACTTCCGCCGACTCCGATGCTCATCCTCGCTTTCCTGTGTCCGGCGCTAGAGGCCTCCACCATGCTCGGTGTGATGTTCCCTGGCGAAGTCGCGATCCTGGTGGCTGGGGCCGCAGCGCAGGTGGGGACCCTGTCATTGTGGTCGGTGATTCCGATCAGCGTGGCTGGTGCGGTCATCGGCGATGTGGTCGGAT
The DNA here is from genome assembly GCA_025465385.1 of Pseudonocardiales bacterium. Lineage (GTDB taxonomy): Bacteria > Actinomycetota > Actinomycetes > Mycobacteriales > Pseudonocardiaceae. Next base: position 3,974 of record JAODNG010000553.1, on the reverse strand, counting down.
TCGGCGTCGGCCGGCGCTACGGCGAGCGGCTCCTCAAGCGCCTGCCGGACCGGCTGGTCAAGCCTGATGCCATACGCGCGACCACTGAACTGCTGCGCCGGCGCGGTCCGATCGTCGTGCTGATCGGTCGCATGACTGCACTGTTGCGGGCGCTTGTGCCAGGCCTGGCCGGGATGAGTGGCTTAAGCTGGTCGAGGTTTCTGCCCTACAACCTCCTCGGCGGAGTGATTTGGGCGACCGCGGTGGCCGTCCTCGGATACCTCGCCGGGGCCAGCTTGGTCGTAGTGCAGGAGCAGTTGGGCGTCGTCAGCAACGTCGTGCTCGGCGTATTGGCCGCAGCGGGCCTGGCAATGTGGTTGCGCTCCCACGTTCGGCGGCGGCAATCGAGACTGTAAGCAATGTGTGGCGCTCGGGTGGCCTAATCTAATTAGGGCAAATGGGTGTCCGTTGACCGACTCATTGCCACCTGGCTATGATCCAAGTCACAGCTAGACAGACCTGTCTGTGCCCGTCTTTCGGGCCGCCAGGTGGTCGGCGAGGCGATCATGAGGGCCCGGACGACCTTTTGCGACAGGAAGGAGGCCGTAGCGAAACAGTGAATCGCCGGTCGGCCTACTCAATCAATATATTCGCCTAGCTAAACAACAGAGAGGAAATCATGACTGAATACGATCCGAGAACGGCCACCGGAATTCCCACAGAGCCCGTCGGTTCCCTCCCGCGGCCCTCCAAGCTGCAGGCCGCGTACGCTGCCTATGATGAGGGAAAGATCGACAAGGACGCGCTGGAAGCCGAGCAGGACGCGGCAGCCCGCGATTCAATCGAGCGCTTTGAGGCCACCGGATCACCGATCATCTCCGACGGCGAGCAGCGTTGGTCCAGCTTCGCCACCTACCCGATCACCGACACCTTGGCCGGGACCGGCCTAGCCGACAACCTGGGCCCGGGCGGCCAGTTCTTCGCGATCTTCGCCGATGGCCACGGACGACAGCTTCCGCGCCTCACTGGTGGCCCATTGCGGTACAAGACATACGCCGCCGATACGCTGAAGAAATCCATCGGCTACGCGCACGTGCCCATGAAGCAGGCCGTGATCGCGCCCTCCATGCTGGCTCTGCTCTACCCGCTGAAAGATGAGGTACCCGGCTACTCGCGGGAGCAGTTCGAAGAAGACATCGTCAACGAATGCGAAAAGGACATCCGCAAGGCCTTCGAGGCTGGCGCTGCACGGGTTTCCGTTGACTTCACCGAGGGCCGGCTTGCCACCCGGGAAGATCCACGCAACCCGTGGACGGGCGCAGGCTTGCTGCCACACTTCATCGAGCTCAACAACCGCGTTTTCGCGCGCTTCTCAGCGGAGGAGCGTAAGAAGATCGGCGTTCACACCTGCCCAGGTGGAGACCGGGACTCGGTGCACAGCGCCGATGTTCCGTACAACAACCTGCTCCCGAGCATGTTCCAGATGAACGCCGGTTACTTCCTGATCCAGCTGGCGAGCGAGCGCGAGAAGGACCCGGTTTACGAGTCCATCGGCAAGCATCTGCGCGACGACGCGGACGGCGTCGCGCAGATGGCATACATCGGCGTGATCAACCCGGGGAACCCCCGCATCGAGAGCGCAGAAGAGGTTCGCGATGCCCTGGTGAGGGCATCGAACTTCATCCCCAAGGAAAGGATAGGAGCCACCGATGACTGCGGCTTCTCGCCGTTCAGCATAGATGAGAAGCCAAACCACGGTTCTCCTGACTACGCTCGCGACGTGGCGTTCCAGAAGATCACGAACCGGGTCGAGGGAGCCAAGATGGCCGCGGAGAAGCTCGGCGTCAGCTGAGTTCGCCCCCGCACTAGGTTAGCTCGACGATCCATCACAACGGCCCGGCCGCTCACCATGAGCGGCCGGGCCGTTGTGCATTCGCTGCGAGGTGGGGGCAGCCGTCGATGCGGTGCGCCCGGGACCTAAGATCTCCGGCGGAGGCGTATGGGTGCCTGGTGGCCCCCGCGGTCTTCAACACCGACGTGGTCGAGCAACTCGACCAGGCGGGTTCGATTCCCGTCCGCCTCCGCCATCGCCTCACTGAAGATTGAAAGGGACTGATGAGATGGCGCGAGCTTATGTCAGTCTCATTCAATCCGACTACGGGCGCAGCCGGCACGGCAACTTTGAGGCTACCATCGTGCACGGCACGGAACTATGGCATTGGTTCCGAGACAATTCACGTAACGACTTCGGACCATGGACTCGCGGATCACGTATCACCGGCGACCACGATAACGTCGCCGGACCCGACTGCATCATCCAATCCGACTTCGGGACAAGACCACACCGAAACTTCGAAGTGGTCGTACCTTTACATCTCAACGACGGCGCGATAGAGCTTCGGCATTTCTTCCACGACAACCGCGACGTCCGACTGCCCTGGGCCAGGGCGCAGTTCGTCACCCAGTCGTGCGCCGGTCTGGGCGGCATCATCCAGTCCGGTTTCGACTCACCGACGCACGGCAATTTCGAGGTGCTCGTCGAGGAAAGCCGGGGCACAATGGTGCACTACTGGCATCCGAACCTCCACGTCGAGGAATCATGGGTTCGCACTGATTGCTTCAACACAGTCGAGTCGCATCCTCGGCTCGCCACCCGTGCCCAAAAAATTGTGCACCTGACCGGCGAGTTTGATCGTGAAGGCTGGAATGGGACAGGGACACCTAAGTTCGCCTTCAATCGGACCGAGAGTCGCTTCGGTATCATCGGCACTGACCTCGGTGCCTCTTTCGCCCATCGAGATCGCCTCTACTTCGTGTTCGGTGACACCTGGCGGGTAGGTCATAGCGTCCCAAACGACGATCTTGATTCGATCGCGTTCTGTGCGGACAAGACTGCCGACGCCGGTCTCCGGTTGACATTTCTCAGCCGACCGCCCGTGGTCGCCGGTATTGCTCAGGACGGCTTCAACGTCCCGCTCGACGGGGTGAGCTTCAACGGCAGCATGTACGTCTTCTTCAGCACCGATCGTCGACAAGCAGGGATCTACGCCCTGATGGGGCGCTCCGTACCGGCTCGCTCAGACAATGGTTTAGACTTCGCACTTCTCTACGAAGTGTCCCGGTACAGCGCCGACCTGGCCGGGATGTACGGGCCCTATCAGATTCCGCAATATACCGGTTCAACCGACGATGGAGTGCGGATATACTTCACCATGTCCGCCTGGAACCCCTATCAGGTGATGTTGATGACCCTCGACATCCCCACACCACTTCAGTAGATCAGGGGCGGCGGTCGTGGATTCAGAGGCAGCACAGGGCTCCGGAAGAACTACCGTGCGAGCTATGGATATCCGCAGGCAGGTTCCGCGCACCGACGCCGTACTGGCAGATCCGGCGGTGACTGCGGCCACGCAGCGGCTCGGGCGCCACCAGGTGAAGCAGGCGGTGGCCGCGGCGCAGCAACGGGTACGCGACGGCGTCGTAGCGCCGGCTGGTGTCGTCGCCGACGTGCTTGCGGCGTTGCCGGACACCGCGACGACCCTGCGCCCGGTCCTCAACGCCACCGGGGTGCTGCTGCACACCAACCTCGGCCGGGCGCCACTGTCGGCGGCCGCAGTGGAGGCGCTGGCCGCTGCGGCCGGCACCACCGATGTTGAGCTCGACCTGGCCACCGGCGACCGGGGCCGCCGCGGGGCCGGGGCGCTTGCCGCGCTAGCCGCGGCGGTGCCCGCAGCCGGCGCCGTGCACGTGGTGAACAACGGTGCCGCTGCGCTGGTGCTCGTCGCGACCGCGCTGGCGGCCGGTCGCGAGATCGTGCTGGCCCGCGGTGAGATGGTGGAGATCGGCGACGGATTTCGCATCCCTGAGCTGCTGGAATCCACCGGTGCCCGGCTGCGTGAGGTCGGCACCACCAACCGGGTCAGCCCCGAGGACTACATCGCGGCGATAGGGCCGCAGACCGGTTTCGTGCTCAAGGTGCACCCCTCGAACTTCCG
>JAODNG010000549.1 GCA_025465385.1 Pseudonocardiales bacterium | reverse complement strand
CCTTCGCTGCGGTAGTGGCAGAAGGCGTGTTGCAGCTAGCGGGTAGGTCAAGAGTCCAGCCGGCGGGGAGCGCAGATGGGCGTTGGCCCTGACGACAGGTGCCCGTTGCGAGGACCAATGTCGACGTCATGGACATCATCACTGACACCAAGGCCCCACCAGAAGCCTCCCCCGCAGCCGCAGAGGTGTCCCCTGCCCCTGCCGCCCCTGCCGCCGGCCGGAAATACGCCGTCGAGCTGATCGGGACGTTTATCTTCCTGTTCACCATCGCCGCCAGCGTGCTCAGCGGCAGCGCACTAGCCCCGGTCGCCATCGGCGCCGTCCTGATGGTCATGATCTACGCCGGAGGACACATCTCCGGGGGCCACTACAACCCCGCGGTGACCATCGCCGCGCTGGTCCGCGGCCGCATCGGCGTTGCCGACGCCATCGGATACTGGATCGCCCAACTCATCGGCGGCCTGCTCGCGATGAGCCTGGCCCGCTGGGTGATCGACCCAGCACAGGTCAAAACCCTGGCCCTGTCCGGGCACCTGCTCACCGCCGCGTTCATCGTCGAACTGCTGTTCACCTTCGCCCTGTGCTACGTCGTACTCAACGTCGCCACCAGCAAAGACCACCCCAACAACTCGTTTTACGGCCTGGCCATCGGCTTCACCGTCGCCACCGGCGCCATCGCCGTCGGCGCCATCTCCGGTGGCGTATTCAACCCCGCCGTGGCCATCAGCGGCGCCACCATCGGCCTCTTCGCCTGGTCCACCCTCTGGGCCTACCTCGTCGCCCAGATCATCGGCGGCACCGCCGCCGGACTCGCCTTCCTCGCCCTCAACCCCAACGACAAATGACCCGCCCGGGAGCGCCCAATGGACCTGCATCACGGGGTTCGGTGGGCCTCCCGGTGTCAACCCCAAACCCTACCGATGGAGACCCTTGGAGGTGCGCCATGGCCACCCTCGTCCCGTTCACTTTTGATCTTACCGCGCACGAAGGCACCCGCCTGGCCGCCGTCCTGGACGCCCTGGGTCCGCTGTGGGATCCCGCTGAGATCTATAGCGGCGAAGCCGAAGCCCAGCGAATGCTCTATGCGCACCTCGACCCGGAGCAGCAAGCCACCTATGACGCGCTCATCGCCGCCGGTGCGCTGCCCGACACCCATGGGGAGCGATGAGATGACACTCGACCCGCAAGCCGACATCGGCCGCCGCGCATGGCTGCCGTGCCCCAACTGCTACCACACCGGCCCGCTGTATCTCCTGGATTTCGACATCAACCTGGTCTGGGTGCAGTGCGGCAACTGCCTTCGCCGCTGGTGGCACGACACCGGTGTCGGCCACAGAAAGCACCCAGAGTATCTGTTCGATGTCGCCTGATCCCGGCTGATGGGCTGCGACTCGACTACACAGGTGGCAGCCCGAGCGCCTCGTCGACCCGGGTCAGGATCGCGACGTCGTCCGCTCCGACTCCCCGCATGAGGTCGATAGCCGTTGAGCGCAGCTGGCCAACGATCATGACAAGCGGTAACGGTGGGCCAGCGGGGAGCAAGCGGCCGGCCACCGATAACGCGTCCAACGTGGCCGCCTCGGCGTGCTCGGTATAGCGCCTTGCCCCCTCCTTCGATGTCACCAGCTCAGCAGCGAGCGCATCATGGACGGCCCGCACCGCGGTGGCGAACAAGCGCAGCGCAGTGCCCAACGCCGGCGGCGGTGTTGCCGGCAGCCGAGTGAGCGTGAGTCCGGCACGTGCTAGGACGCGTACGTTTCGCACGGCGTAGTCCACCTGACGAGTGGCCGCATCGACCGCATGGATCCCGCCGAGCCGCCGACGTCGCCATACCTGCAGCCACAGCGTCTCCCCCGCTGCCAAGACCGCGGTCTGAAGCCGCTCCACCGCGGCATCCGCGCGTCGCGCCCGGTCCAGGGCCGCCCGCGCTGCCGTCTCGTCCTGTCGGTCGAGGGCGGCGGCGACCTGCTCAAGCACGCTTGCGAGCTCGTCGAAAAGCTGCCCGCTCTCGCGGACCAGCGGTGCGACCGGGTCACGGCCAGTGGCGAGCTGACTCACTACGAGAGCCACTGCGCCGCCCACCAGCGCATCGACGAACCGCAACGGCACCGCCGTGTGCGTCGGCGGCGCAACCACCACTAAGTACAAGGCAGACACCGCCGCCTGGACGAGGCCCACCGTGCTCGCACCGATCGCGACCGCGAAGGTGAGCGTCAGCAAGATGACAGTGAAGATCGTCCAGGTGGTGTGTGAACCGAGGGCCTGTGCGACCACATCGGCAACCAGGACGCCGCCCGCGACGCCAAGGATGACCTCGATGGCTCGCCGTGTCCGCTGACCTCGAACCTGCGCCAGCACAATGAGTGCAGCCGCGGGCGCGAAGAATGGTTGGGGATGGCCGATGAACCGAGTGTCCACAAGCCACGCGACGGTGGCCGCCGCGGTCGACTCCACCACAAGCAGCCACCCCTGCCGTAGGCGGTCCACCGAGATCCGCAGCCAGCCCACCAAGCTCACATGGCTTCCTCAGAGTTAGAGCGAGGTGGCCTTGCCGGGCTCCAGCACCCGCACCGTCGTATCGTGCGGACGAAGGTTTTCGAGTAGCCGGTAATGGAGCTGTTGGCCCGGCGTGGACAGAACCGCCTGGTGGATCGGCACCACGGTGCGCGGAACCACAGCGCGCAGGTAGTCAATCACCTCGGCGATTTTGAGCCACGGCGCCGAGGTCGGCAGGAACAGCACGTCCACCTGGGTCGACGGCGGCGTGAACGAGTCGCCGGGGTGCAGGTACGTGCCGTCGACCAGGTAGGCGTTGTTCGGAATCACCGGGACATCCGGGTAGATCACCGCGTGGTCTCCGCCGAGCACCTCGACCCGTGCCCCGGCCACCTCGAGTGTCTCGCCGGGCGCGGCGACCTCGTGGTCGTGGTCGGTGAGCTCCGCGACGCTGCCGGAATCGACGATCAGCCGAGCTCCCGGATTTCCGCGCAGTAACGCCGGCAGCCGCGCACCGTCGAGGTGGTCAACGTGCTGGTGGGTGATCAACACGGCATCCAGCCCGGTCAGGTCCTCGAACCCTTCAGACCAGGTGCCCGGGTCGATCAGCAACCGCGCCGAGCCGGTGTCGAGCAGCACGCAGGAATGGCCAAAATGGGTGATCTCCACGACCCCCACTGTCCTCCAATCTTGCGCTACCCGCACTGAAGTTGCGGTTGGCGCTGACCTCTCGCCGGAGGCGCGACCGTTCAGGAGCCAGCCAAGTGCGCCTGGGCTGAGCGGGAGTCACGCGGTCTTGAGTTCGGGTTGCGATGCTACTTCGTGCTCGTCGGCCGCCACCGCGGCGGCGACACGGTCGCTGGGCAGACTGAGCCAGACCGCCACGTAACAGATCACCAGACTGAACGCGGCCACCACGCCGAGGTCGACCCATTCAGGAATGAGCTTCGTTCCACCGTATTGCCCGAAATAGGAGATCACTGCCAGGCCGGTGAACCACGGAAGAATCCATACCAGCGATCGCGAGTCCAAAGGCGGTCGCTCGAACGGACGGCCCAGCGCGTAGGAGATCCCGAATATCACATAGCCGGCGGCGATGGCCAGCATCAGCTTCTCCACTGTGGACCAGGACGTCCAGTAGATGATCTCATTCGCGGCGATGAACGCCAGCGGCGCCACGACCGGCGCGGCCGGCACCCGGTACGGGCGGCCGCGGTCGGCATCAGCCTTACGCAAAGCCAGCAAGGTGATCGGTGCGAACGCATACATGATCACTGTCGCGGAGGTGACCAGCGAAACCAGGCTGTGCCAACTCGGGAAGGGCAAGAAACAGATCAGGCCCATGACGAACGCCAGAATGATCGAGGTGTACGGAACACCGCGGCTGCTGATCTGGCTGACGCCCTTGGGAATGTAGCCGGCGTGGCCCAGCGCGTAGGACAGCCGCGCGGAAGTGCCCACATAAATAAGGCCGGTGCCGGCCGGTGAGACGAACGCGTCGATATACAGGATGACCGCCAGCCAGCCCAGACCCAGACCGGTGGCCAGCGTCGCGTACGGTCCGAAGTCACCCTTGCCCACCGGGTTCGCCCACCCCTGCGCGAGGTTACCGGGGTTCAACGCGCCGATGAAGGCAACCTCCAGCGCCAGATACAGCACGGTGCCCACGATCACCGCACCGATCACGGCACGAGGAACGTTGCGTTGCGGATCACGTGCCTCGCCAGCCAGCTGCGCCGCTTGTTCGAAGCCCTGCAGCGCGAACACGACACCCAGCGGTAGCGCCGCAAGCACGCCATGGGCGCCGTAGGGCGCGAAGCCGCCACCGGCGGTGAAGTTGGAAGCCCGGAACGACACGACGATCAAGACCACGATCGTCAGTATCGGTACCGCGACCTTCCAGAGCACCGCGATTCTGTTGCTCTCCGCCAGCCACCGCACCCCAAGGATGTTGATGATGGTGAAGAGCAACATCAGCGCGGCGGCGGCGCCCAAACCCATCGGTGTGAGCGCACCCACGTCGTTGATCAGTCCGTGCCACTTGTGGTCCAGGTAGCTAAGCGCTGCTTCCACTTCGATCGGAGCGATCGTCACGGCCTGAAGCCAGGCCACCCAGCCGGCCGTGAATCCACCCAGCGAACCGAACGCCAACCGTGGCCAGCGCCCCGTGCCCCCAGCGAGAGGGTAGGCCGCACCGAGCTCCGAGTGCACCAACGCCAGCAACACGATGATCACACCAGCTAACAGCCACGACACGATCGACGCCCCGCCAGCCGACGTGGCCGCCGTCAACGCCCCCAGTAGCCAGCCCGAACCGATGATCGAGCCCAGCGAAACAAACATCAGAGCCATCAAACCGACATCGCGCCGGAAGCCGGGCTGCCTACCAACCGCCGCCTGCTGCGTGGATGTCTGCGCCATGGCCAGTCCTCTCCGCGCGTCAGCCCGCCTACGAACAGACATACCAATCTTGCTCATCCGTATCGTCTGCTCACGGTCGAGGCAGCCCAATCGGCCATCTGGGTGATGCGCATCGCACGCCGTGTACAACCGACTCGCCTTGGTCGATGTCGCTAGAGGATGAAAAGCATCTCCTGGTAAGTCGGAAGCGGCCAGAGATCGTCGGCGACGATCCCTTCGAGCCGATCGGCGGCCGCTCGTACCGCGGCCATGGCGGGCAACAGTGCATCGCGGGCGTGCTCGGCCTCCGCGAGCGCGGTCTCCCCTCCCTGCGCCGAGAGAGCGGTCTTGAGCTCGCTCAGCGCTGCCCGGAGGTCGGCGAGCGGCGTGGTGACTTCGGTGAGCGCCGAGGTGTCCGCCTCGACTCCGGCCGCCTTGAGGGCGCTGAGGTTAAGTGCCAGCTCCGTCTGGTAGCGAACCGCGGCCGGAAGTATCAGGGTCGAGCCGAGCTCGAGCGTCAGACGGGCTTCGACGCCGATCGTCAGTGCGTACTGCTCCAGGCCGATCTCGTACCGGCTGTGCATCTCGCGGTGGTTGAAGACCTTGTAACGCTCGAACAGTTCCATCGACGGCTCGGTGATGAGCTCCGGCAGAGCGTCGAGCGTGGTGCGCAGGTTAGGCAGTCCCCGCTCAGCCGCTTCGACCTGCCACTTGTCGGAGTAGCCGTCACCGTTGAACACGACGGCGCCGTGGGTGGTGATGATCTCCGTGAGTAGGTTCTGCACGGCGGTGTCGAACACGGTACCCGCCGCCACCGCGGCTTCGAGCTCGCTCGCACAGTAGTCGAGGGCCTCCGCCATGATGGTGTTGATCGTGACCATCGGGCTGGCGACCGTCTGCATCGAGCCTGGCGCGCGGAACTCGAACCGATTGCCGGTGAACGCGAAGGGGCTGGTCCGGTTGCGGTCGCCCGGGTCGGTCGGCAGGACAGGAAGCGTGTCGACGCCGATCATCATCGTGCCTTTGCTCTTCGACGAGGTCGCGGCACCCTTGGCGATCTGCTCGAACACGTCCGCCAGCTGGTCACCGAGAAAGATCGAGATGATGGCCGGTGGGGCTTCGTTGGCTCCGAGACGATGGTCGTTGGTCGCCGAGGCCACCGACACCCGCAGCAGGCCCGCGTACTTGTGTACCGCCCGGATGACAGCCGCGCAGAACACCAGGAACTGAGCGTTGTCGTGGGTGGTGTCCCCAGGAACGAACAGGCTGCCCAGGTCGGCGTTTCCGAGTGAGAAGTTGACGTGCTTGCCGGAGCCGTTGACCCCGTCGAACGGCTTCTCGTGAAACAGGCACTCCATGCCGTGCTTCTTCGCGATGGTCTTGAAGGTCGTCATCAGCAGCTGCTGATGATCGGCCGCAACGTTGCCGCGCTCGAACATCGGCGCAATTTCGAACTGCCCGGGTGCGACCTCATTGTGCCGGGTCTTGGCTGGGATCCCCAGCTTGAACAGCTCACGCTCGGTATCCATCATGAAGCCGAGCACGCGTTCGGGGATGGCGCCGAAGTAGTGGTCGTCGAACTCTTGACCCTTCGGAGCCTTGGCACCGAACAGTGTGCGACCGGAGTTCAGCAGGTCAGGGCGGGCCAGGAAGAAGTGCCGATCGATCAGAAAATACTCTTGCTCGGGACCGCAGAACGACACGATGTGACCGGCAACTTCGTGACCGAACAGTTTTAGGATGCGCTCGGCCTGGGTGGCCATCGCCTGTTGCGAACGCAGCAGCGGGGTCTTGTGGTCGAGCGCCTCGCCTGTCATGGACACGAAAACCGTGGGGATGCACAGCGTGTTGCCGTTCGGGTTTCCAAGTACGTACGCCGGGCTCGTCACATCCCAACCGGTGTACCCGCGGGCCTCGAACGTATTGCGCAGGCCGCCGCTCGGGAAGCTGGACGCGTCCGGCTCGCCCTGGATCAGCGACTTGCCGCCGAACTCGGCGAGTGCCGAACCGTCGGAGACGGGCTCGAGGAAGCTGTCGTGCTTCTCGGCGGTCAGACCGGTCAGCGGGTAGAACACGTGCGCGTAGTGGGTCGCGCCCTTCTCCAGCGCCCAGTCCTTCATCGCGGATGCCACGGCGTCGGCGACCATGGGATCAAGAGGCGCTCCGCGCTCGATGGTCGCCATGACCGACTTGTAGACCGACTTGGGCAGGCGCTTCTGCATCACGACCTTATTGAAGACGTTCTCGCCGAAAACCTCGCCGGGAGTCTCAGTGTTGGTGAAGCTGACGGCGGGGGGCACATGCGCCTCGACGCCCTTGATCGCCTGCAAACGGACGGTGTTCCCACTCATTTTTTTACCTCTCGTCAAGGTATTACGCTCAGCAGCTGTTTGAAGAGCCCAGCCGCCGCACCGTACGGCGCTGTTATGGCGAGAGTGTTTCGCGCCTGTGAGCGCTGCAATGCGGGAACAACATGAGTGCCACCAGCGCCGACTCATTCGGCCAAATGGCGCAGCAGGCTCTGGAAGCCCGCGCGGTTTCGAACACGAATTGGAGTGGCCACAACTCGGAGAGTTATGGACGCTTCGATGCGATCATCCGGTTCCGCTGGGGTGTGTGAGCCCCAGGTCGTAGGTGAGGATCACGGCTTGAATGCGGTCGCGGGCGCAAATTTTCTCCAATACCCGGCCGACGTGGGTCTTGACTGTGGATTCGGATAGGACCAGGCGCTGGGCGATTTCTGCCTTGGTCTGGCCTTGACCGATGGCGAGTAGGATTTCGCGCTCGGCTGGCGCGTCAGCGGTCGGGTGGCCGGCGGCACGGGTTCGATCCTCCTTGACCGTGCCGGCGGTCCTCCCGACACACAGTCAGTCGAAGTCGGCGCGTATTCCTTGGGGTCAGCTGCGGACCCGAAGTTCGGCGGCGACCCGCTGGATAAGGGCCACGGCGTTCGGGCCGGTGACGGCAGCCTCGCGCAGCATGCCGAACGCTTTGACGTAGACGGCCACCTCATCCGGCTCGGCGAGCTGCTGCTCGGCGGTCAGCGTCTCGATGTAAACCACGTCGTCGTGCATGTAGAAGCTAGACAGCGGCATGACCGGCATGACCGGGAACGGCACGATGCCGAGCTCAACGGTCGGTAGGTCGATGACCGATACCAGCCGGTCCAGTTGGCCCAGCAGAGTCCCGATCGTCCCGGGGGTGCTGCACAGCGCCGCCTCACCGACAATGAGCTCGATCCGCCGGCCCGGCTGGTACAGGACATCTTGCCGCCGCACCCGTGCCGTCACCATCGCGTCCGGGTCGACATCCCCGGGGTCGGTCAGGGTGGGGCGCCCCTCGAACAACTCCCGCGCATAGGCTGCGGTCTGCACTAATCCGGGCACCATTGCGGGCTGCCACTCTGCAATGTGCGTGGCGCGGGCCTCCAGCACCGCCTGAGCGTCGGAGACCTTCGTCAGACCGCCCTCGATGCGCGACTCGTCCCGGTGGGTGACGTACTCGATCCGCGCGGCGGCAAGCAGCCCCAGCAGCTCAGCCGCAACCGATTCGCAGGCTCCCGCCGCAGCAACCCAGGCCTGGATGTCCGACTCGGTCGGCAGCTGCTTGCCGGTCTCCAGCTTCGATAGTCGGGGTTGGCCCCAGCCGATAATCCTGGCAAACTCGGTGCCCGACGGGGCTACTCCTGCACGGATGGCTTTTAGCCGCGCGGCGAGGCGAGCACGGCGCGGACTCAGCGCCACTGGATGTCCCTTCCCCTTAGAACGCAGCGAGGTCTCCCTCGGAGACAATCCTCGCGAGTTGGGGGTGGGAATCGATGTAGTCGTGCCATGGGACGGCGAGTCGTAGCGCGGCCTCGCGCCAGCGCCGTGCCTGCTCGATGGCGCGAGGCTTGGTGACTTGCTCGGTCGCCATCCAGGCATTGGCGCGGTCGTAACGCATCGCGTACAGCACAGTGAGGTCGAAGAGCCAGAAGTCCGTCCGCTCGGGCAGCTCTGTGGGCCAGGGCTTGCCCGGCGGCACTGGGATGATTCCGATCTCCTCTCCAGCCTCCACGTTCGGCAGGTAGCCCCACGTCAGCTCGAAGCGCAGGTAGGCCGTGATCGGTTCCCGAAGGATGTGAACGCGCTGCATAGCGCAGCCCGTTGCGGTGCGGTCGCGCACCAGGGCGAGCCACTCGCGTTTGCCTGGGGTGATGAGATGCGGTTCGCCGGCCTCGAACGCGGCTAGGGCCGGATCCTCGCCGGAGTTGCCGTAGCTCTGCAGAGTCTCCAGCCGGAAAATGTCGACCTCGGCCAGCTCGAAGTAGTCGTCGAACCCAGGGCTCGGCGACGCTGACATCAGCGGGCCAGGTACCGCTGGACGGCTTCGATGACCACCTCGCGCTTGATCCGGACAACACCCTCGTGCGGCAGGACGTTGTCCACAGCCGAGCTGTCGACGGTCGGGCCGACCAGGACGAAGTCGGTGCCATCGAGGTCGTCGTGCACAGATGGGCAGTTCTTCTCACCGCTGGACGCGTCCTTCGCGAGTTGCACAAGTCGCATGGCGACCCTCCTGATAGTGGATTTATGCGCCCACTATGACGTACACCGTCGCCTCAGCCCCATCACTAATGATCTTGCTGGGCGGGGAGTGCCACGGCGGTGATGCCGAAACCGTTTCGGGCGATCGGTGGGAGCGGCAGATATGCCGACCACGGCTGTGTCGGCATCTGTGGCGGCTGGGTCGTGATCACGATGGTTCCGATCTCCCCCGGCGGTGGCCTAAAAGCTTAATCGGAGTTAACGGCCAGCATGTTACAACCCAAAAATCATCTAGCGTCCCCATGCTTCGACGAAGGCGGTCGCCTGTCCGAATGTGACCCCGTCCAACTCTGTTACCCGCTTTCAACGCGGGCGCGCTTACGGTGCCAAGTCCGAATGCAGAAACGGATTGGTCGTACTATGTGCAAACGCGAATCTGTCAGCAGTACCAGTAGATGATCTTGTTGGCAAAGAAAGCTTGATCACATCGTGGTGGACTTGCCCGCGCGTTGGGGCCCAGGAAGCCGGTCACGGCGCCGGGCCGGACGACGAAGTCCAGCCGGTCGACCACCGTTTTCTCCCCGTACCGCTTGGTCAGCTGATGTGCCTCGATCATCGATTGCTCCTCGCGTCCGGGCGCCGGACCGTCCCGGGCTGTCTTCGTCCGCAACGCTAAGATCCGGCGCGCCGCGATTGGTGGTACCAGGCAATGAGCTGCCCATGTCGATTGCAGCGAGCGGGAACTCGAAACTACCGCCAACGGGATACGCACATGGGCGCTGGCGTCGAAGACGAACGAGCGTTCAAGGCTCATACTCGAAGGCTGACCTTGCTGTGCAGTCGATGCTGCCCTCACCATCGAGGCAGCAATCGTACTGCAATTCCCTGTCCAAAGGGCGGCCGGCGCTACGGAGATGCGCTGAACGCCATCACCGCAGTCAGGAGCACACATGAAGATCGGCATCATCGGTGCTGGCAATATCGGGGGTACCCTGACGCGGCGTTTTGCAGCACTAGGGCACGCGGTTTCCGTGGCGAACTCGCGCGGTCCCGAAACGCTGCGCGATCTGGCCGCGGAGACCGGCGCCACCGCGGTTTCAGTTACCGAGGCAGCGCGCGACAAGGACGTCGTCGTCGTCACCATCCCGGAGAAGAACGTTCCCGACCTGCCTGACGATCTGTTCGCCGACGCGGGCGACATCGTCGTCGTGGACACCGGCAACTATTACCCCCAACAGCGCGACGGCCGCATCGACGCGATCGACGACGGCATGGCCGAAAGCCGATGGGTGGAACAGCAGCTCGGTCGGCCAGTGATCAAGGCGTTTAACAACATCTACGCGGATCACCTGCGGGACAACGGCCGCCCAGCAGATACGCCCGGACGCATAGCCCTGCCGGTAGCTGGTGACGACGACACTGCCAAAGCAGTGGTCATGGAACTGATCGACGAGCTCGGATTCGACGCCGTAGACGCTGGAAGCCTGGACCAGTCGTGGCGCCAGCAGCCCGGCACTCCGGTGTACACCAAAGACCTCGACGCCGACGGCGTGCGGCGCGCCCTGTCAGAGGCGAGCCCGCAGCGCTCACCCCAGTGGCGCGCCACGCCCCACAGCCCCGGCGGTTTCACCGACCCACGTTAATCACAGCCACGATCACACCTGCACCAGTCTCCAGGCTCATCGAATTCGATAGCCAGCTCGCTGGCAACTGGCCGGGCTGCCCGCCGGCAGCCCCACGCGGGACGGCGTCGCGGCGGGTTCCGCCGCGGCGCGGGCGCTGCTGGCCGAACGGGACGGGGATGACTCGGCGAGGCCCCCGGCAGTGCTTATTGCGGGGACCGCATCGGGAGCATATCGGCCCACCCCACCGAAGTTCGGACCGCCGATGTTTACCAGCTGGGGATCGGTACGCCCGTAGGACTACCGCGCGCCGCGCTCAGGGGCGGCTCGGGTCAGCGCATCGAGCTCTCCTGGAGCTGCCTTCGTGCCCCACTTAGCTGTCGACGGCCACTATCAGTCCTGACCTACGGTCGCGGTCATGACGAACACTATGCATGCCGTGGCCTACCGGGCGAGCCTCCCGATCGACAATCCCGACAGCCTGATCGACGTCGAACTGCCCGTCCCCGAACCGGCGCCGCACGACCTGCTCGTGCGGGTGAGCGCGGTGTCGGTCAACCCGGTTGACGTCAAGGTCCGCGCCGGCAACGACCCGGCTGGGGCCACGAAGGTCCTCGGCTACGACGCGGCCGGGGTCGTCGAGGCCGTCGGCGCGGACGTCACACTGTTCATCCCTGGCGATGCCGTCTACTACGCCGGATCGATCGACCGTCCCGGAACCAACGCGGATTTCCACCTCGTCGACGAACGCCTGGTCGGCCACCTGCCCAAGACGCTCGACTTCGCCCACGCCGCCGCGCTTCCGTTGACCGCGATCACCGCGTGGGAAACGCTGTTCGACCGCTTCGCGCTTGGCCGGCAGGCCACCGGAACCCTGCTGATCCTCGGCGCCGCGGGCGGGGTCGGATCCATCCTGGTCCAGCTAGCCCGGACGCTGACGAACCTGACCGTTATCGGTACCGCATCCCGGCCTGACTCGCAGGCCTGGGTGTCCGGGCTCGGCGCCCACCATGTCGTCGACCACCACGGCGACCTCACCGCGAACGTCCGCGTTGCAGCGCCAGAAGGCGTCGACTACGTCTTCACGCCCCACTCGCGCGGCAATGTCGACGCCTTCGCGGCGCTGCTGCGGCCAGGTGGCCACGTCACCGCGATCGACGAACCTGACGCACTCGACCTATTGCCGTTGAAAGCCAAGAGCCTGTCCTGGCACTGGGAGTTCATGTTCACCCGGCCGCTGTTCGCCCCAGCCGACCCAGCCCACCACGTTCTTCTCGGTGACGTGGCGCGGCTGGTCGACAAGGGCACGATCCGCTCCACTTTGACCACCCAACTACAGCCGATGAACGCCGACACGCTGCGCGAAGCGCACCGCCTAGTCGAGACTGGCCAGACCATCGGCAAGATCGTCGTGACAAACACATAGCCGAGCAGTCAGAGCGGAAGGCGGTGTCTCGGATGCCGATCGCCGCGTCTCCGTAGAGGATTCCCTTCGCGCGGATCAGCGACACGTACCGAGGCTGTAGGGCCGGCGCTTGTCAACGGGGGTGGGCGTCACACCAGGCCTGCCGGATCTCGCGGTCCGGAGCGCCGGTGCCGGAAAGGTGACTGGAGACCGGTGGTTGCGCGAGGCGTTCCTGGGCGCTACAGCGCAAGGCGAACCACCGGTCGGGCCGTGTGCCCGTCGGCCAGTGGACATACCCTGCGAGCCGCCCGTAACGCGTCGACATGCCCAACGGTCGCCGTAGTCGGACCGATCTCTGACCGCCGTGGAGGCCCCGATGACCATCACTGTTCGAGCCGAACTCCACGTCTCCCCCGAAACCCGCGACGAGTTCGCCAAGGTAGCCAGAGCACTGGCACAAATAGCCGCCAATGAAGCCGGAACTCTCCGCTAC
>JAODNG010000540.1 GCA_025465385.1 Pseudonocardiales bacterium | reverse complement strand
AAACCATTCATCTCGCCGGCGTTCGTCGTCGATCTGATGGACTTCGAGTCGCGAGTCACCCAGTGGGTGCGGACTTACCCGCAGGTCGGAGTGTGCATGTATGACCTGAACGTGTTCGGCGGGGACGTGATCATCCAGGCGATCAAGTTTCATCCGAAGGTCTGGCTCAGTGGTGTTGTGCTCGACAATCCCTACTACCTCGACCCCTCGGCTACGGCATCGAGCGGCTAGGAGCAGGCCCCGACCGTTCATGCGGACACCGCTGTCTACCCGACCTCATCGCAACCAAACCGGTCCCGGACACTGGTGCCAGTGAAGGGCATCGTCTTGGCCGGCGGCAGCGGCACGCGGCTGTATCCGATCACCCAGGCCGTCTGCAAGCAGCTCCTGCCGGTGTACGACAAGCCGATGGTGTACTACCCCCTTTCGGTTCTCATGCTGGCCGGGATCCGGCAGATTTTGATCATCTCTACCCCCGCTGACCTGCCACTGTTCCGTCGCCTGCTTGGTGACGGCGCCACCCTGGGGCTGCGGCTGAACTACGCCGAGCAAGCCGAACCCAACGGCTTGGCGGAGGCCTTCGTGATCGGCGCGGAGTTCATCGCCGACGACCCGGTCGCTCTCGTGCTAGGTGACAATATCTTCTACGGCCGGGGATTCTCCGGCCGGCTCCGCAAGTGCGTGGCCAGCTTGGACGGGTGTGTGCTGTTCGGATACCCGGTCAAAGACCCGCAGCGCTACGGCGTCGGCGAGGTGGACGCCGCGGGCAAGTTGGTCTCCATCGAGGAGAAGCCGGCAGCTCCCCGCTCGAATAAGGCGATCACCGGCCTGTACTTCTACGACAACGACGTGGTGAAGGTTGCTCGCTCATTGACCCCGTCGGCGCGGGGAGAGCTGGAGATCACCGACATCAACGCGCACTACCTGCGGCAAGGAAAGGCGACGTTGATCGACCTCGGCCGCGGGTTCGCCTGGCTGGACACCGGGACCCACGAGTCGCTGCTGGAGGCCGGCCAGTTCGTTCAGGTACTCGAACACCGCCAAGGCGTGCGGATCGCCTGCCTGGAGGAAATCGCACTGCGGATGGGCTACATCGACGCCGACGCCTGCTATGCGCTGGGCCAGTCGTTGGCCAAGTCGGGCTACGGCCAGTACGTCATGGACATCGCCCGCACCATTCCCTGAACCGGAACATCAGGGCAGCTGGCGTCGAGCCATCTCCTCCAAGCGGTGCACCCGGTCGGCGATCGGCGGGTGGGTGGAGAACAACCGCGCCGCGCCGTCGCCCGGCCGGAACGGGTTGGCGATCATCAAGTGCGACTGCGCGACCACGGCAGGCGCAGGGGCGAGTGGTGCCATCGCGGTGCCGTGCTCCAGCTTGCGCAGCGCGCTGGCCAGCGCCAGCGGGTCCCCGGTGAGTTCCGCCCCGGAGGCGTCGGCCTGGTACTCCCGCGAACGGCTGACCGCCATCTGCACGATGCCGGCCGCGATCGGGCCGAGCAGCGCGATGAGGATCATGGCGAGGGGGTTCGAACGGTCGTTATTGCCGCCGCCGAACAGGCCCGCGAACATCGCTAGGTTCGACAACGCCGTCACCATGCCGGCCAATGCCCCGGCGACCGAGGAGATCAGGATATCTCGGTTGTAGACGTGTGACAGCTCGTGGCCGAGCACGCCGCGCAGTTCGCGCTCATTCAGCAGCTCGAGGATCCCGACCGTGCAACATACCGCGGCGTGCCGCGGGTTGCGGCCGGTGGCGAAGGCGTTGGGTGCCTGGGTGGGGCTGAGGTACAGCCGCGGCATCGGTTGGCGCGCCTCCGTGGCCAGCTCACGCACGATTCGGTACATCATCGGCTGCTCGGGTTCGGACACCGGGCGCGCGTGCATGGTCCGCAACGCCAACTTATCGGAGTTGAAATAGGCGTAGGCGTTCATCCCGACCACGAACACCAGCGCGATGAATACCCCGCTACGCCCGAAGAACGAGCCGATCAGCACCACCAACGCCGACATCCCGCCGAGCAGCAGCGCGGTCTTCAGCCCATTGACGTGGTTGTGCACAATCCATCAGCCTCCCGCGGTGTGTTCGCGCTCCACTCAATCCAACGCGCCGCTCGGGGGTGGGGTTCCTCTCCTGTTATCAACTGCATCCGCAACGCGGACACGAGACACTCACGACTATGGACGTCCTAGTGGAGCGCCGCGGCGGAGTGGCTGTGGTGACGGTGGTCGATCGGGAACGCCGAAACGCGTTGAGTCTTGAGCTTTCCGACCGGCTCGCTCGGGCCGTGTCGGACTGCGACTACGACGATTCCGTGCACGCCATCGTGATCACCGGTGCGCCGCCCGCGTTCTGCGCCGGAGGCGATCTGGGTGCGCTGGCCGCTGCTGGCCAGTCGGGCTCCGAAGCTGACCTGCACCGCATCTACGCCGGATTTCTCGCCGTCGCGAACGCCACGGTGCCCACCATCGCCGCCGTCAACGGGCCTGCGGTCGGCGCCGGGCTCAACCTGGCACTGGCCTGCGACCTGCGCCTGGTCGGCCCGGGCGCGTTGTTCGACGCGCGCTTCCTGCAGCTGGGAATCCATCCCGGCGGTGGCATGACGTGGCTGGCGCAGCGCGCCGTCGGCCCCCAAACCGCGGCGGCGATGGCCCTGTTCGGCGAGCCGCTCGACGCCCAAGCGGCGGTGCGGACCGGCCTGGCCTTCCGCCTGTTCGAGGTCGACGGTGACCCCCGTTCCCCCGCCGCACACGAGGCGGTGGTGTCCGCCGCGGTGAGTTTTGCGCGCCGGGCTGCAGCGGCTCCCCGGGATCTCGTGGTCGCCACCAAGGCCGCGCTGCGGGCCACCGCCACGATGCCCAAGCACGCCGACGCGGTAACTTACGAAATCACCCCGCAATTGGCCTCACTGGCCTCATTGACCCCACCAGCCCCGAGAAACGACGGGTAAATCCGCTACGAATGTGCCGCTGAAGGCAACTGTCGGCGGAAGTTGCCGTGTGGGGCACCTGCGCGTACGCGACGACAGTCCTTTCCCGGAGTCACGGACAGTGACAACCCGAGACGAAACCCGATCAGCCGGTGCGGGCGGCTAGGTA
>JAODNG010000522.1 GCA_025465385.1 Pseudonocardiales bacterium | reverse complement strand
TCCAGATACGGCACGACCACGACGCCGCCGGCGCCGGGCGGAGCCGAGAGCGCGAGCCGGGACAGCTCCTCATGGTCGACGCGGAGCATCGTAGCGACGGCATCGAGGACTCGGGCCGCGTTGAGCGTGGCCACTAGCGGGAGGAACCGGCCGGTGGCATCAGCGAATCCGGCTACCGTGCCCGACGCGTCGGCAGCGGGGGCCTCGCTTACCGAGCAGGCCACGCCGGAGGTGCCGATCGAGACGACCACGTCACCAGGTTTGGTGTCGAGCCCGAGGGCAGCCGCGGCGTTGTCACCGGTGCCCGGGCCTAGCAGGGGGCCGTCGGGAAGGGTGCCGGCCGGCTCGGACGGCCCAAGCACCCGCGGGACCGTGGCGTCGTGGCCGAGTGCGCGTACCAGCAGGTCGGCGCGGTAGGCACCGCTCGCGGCCGACCAGTAGCCGGTTCCGCTGGCGTCCCCGCGGTCGGTCCGCAATGCCTCCAGAGCCGGATGGGCGGCGAGGCGCCAGGTCAGCCAGTCGTGCGGCAGGCATACCGCCGCCGTCTGTGCCGCCGCGTCAGGTTCGTGCTGGGCGAGCCATCGCAGCTTGGTCACGGTGAAAGAGGCGACCGGAACGACGCCCACCGCCTCCGCCCACGCCGCGCCGCCCCCGAGCTCGGCGATCAGGTCGAGGGCAGCGTCAGCGGACCGGGTGTCGTTCCACAGCAGTGCCGGCCGCACCACCCGGCCGTCCTGGTCCAGGCATACCATCCCGTGCTGCTGTGCACCCACGGCCACCGCGGCGACGTCTTCCAGCCCACCGGCCTCGTTGAGCGCCGTCTGCAGTGCCGCCCACCACGCGTCGGGGTGTACCTCGGTGCCCTCCGGATGTATACCGCGCCCGTGCCGGACCAACTCGCCAGTGTCCGCGTCCCGGATCATCACCTTGCATGACTGCGTCGAGGAGTCGACGCCCGCAACAAGTGTCATGTGCTCAGCTGCCTGGTCATTACCGGCTCCCTTATGTTCGTGCCTGCCTGGGCAGCGGCAGAGATTCTACCGGCCGACCAGGCGCGGCGCTTTCGAGGAACACCTCAAATCGTCACGCACGCGCCCGCGACGGTTGTGACCCGAGCCGTACGCCATGTGCACCGAGCCCTCGCGAAACGCCACGGGCAGCAGGAGAGGTTGCAGTTCGACGTGTCCCGCGAATTCTTCAGGACGTAGCCGGCGGTGCACGAGCCACTTCTGGTACTACTGGCGCTGTGAGCGCGGGGCGTCAACATCGCTACCGTCGTCGTCCGCACATAAGTTCACCCGATCGGCATTTCGGCCAGATGTACTTACCGGGAGTCGTTCGTTCTCTTTTCTGTGGTTGTTGGTTTGGGCCCAGCGAACCGCTAGCCATGGCGGAACATACGCGATAAGTGCTCGAGATGGATGGGCGCCGACACCCAATGTCACAGATCCGTGGTGAACACGGAGGGAGCGTGGTCATGGCTGCGACCGACGGGCGTGGCAGGACTACCCGCGCAATGGCGGAGCGCGGTGATGCGCTGGGTGCGCTGGAGCGGCTGCTCGACGGCGCCTGTGCGGGCCGGGGAGGAGCGCTGTTCATCGTCGGGCCTGCTGGGTTGGGCAAGACCACCGTGCTTGAGCACGCGATCACGGCAGCGAGATCACGGTTTGCGGTCGGTGTCGGACGGGGCGACCAGGTCGAGGCCGTGCTGCCATTCGGTCTGATCGGGCAGACGCTCGATCCGCTTCTGGAGGGGATGCATCCCGGTGCCACCATGGCGCTGGACGCAGACGGCGGTGAGGCCGCCGACATCACCCCTCAGGCCCGTCTCTACAGCATTCTTCGGGGGGTACGGGAAGCGGCGGTCAGCCCTCTGCTGATGGCTCTCGATGATCTTCATTGGTCGGATCCGGACTCGCTCACGGTGATCCATCTGATCTGCCGTCGGTTGGCCTCCCTACCAGTGGCGTTGATCGCCACCGCCAGGCCGTGGCCGGTGGAGGCGGTTACCTCAGCGCAGGATCTGGCAGCCCAAGGATTGGCTGTGATCGAGCCGCTGGCTCCGTTGAGCACCGCGGCAGCTCGACAGCTGTTGTGTTCCGGGGTGAACCGCGAGATCCCGGCCGAGATGGTGGAAAAGGCCATCGACCTGTGTGGCGGCAATCCGTTGCTGGTGGAACAGGTCGCCATTGAACTGGGACGGAATGGGAAATTATCGGAGGGACAGGTGTGGTTCTCCCGCTTCGTGGGAGCCGGTGTGGCCGGGCGGCGTTACCTGCAGGCGGCGAGCGTGCTCGGGACCCGATTTCGGCCTGCAGTCGCAACGGAGGTCGCCGGGTTGTCCGCGACTGAGGCAGCCATCGAGCTCGATGGCTTGTTCCGCAGCGGGCTTCTGCGCGAGGACGACGATGGCTGGGCCCGATTCACGCACGCGCTGATCCGCCAAGGCGTGTACGAGGATATCGCCCCACCGGTGCGCAGGGACCTGCATGCGGCCTCATTCCATGCTCTGATTGCCTCTGGGGCCTACCCGGCGGAGGCAGCGGAGCATGCAGTGGCCGCGAACCTGTCCGGCGACGCCAAGGCGGTGGCCACGGTGGCCCGGACAGGGCGTGAGGCGCTACGACTCGGCGCGGTCCAAGCCGCTCGCCACTACCTCGAAGCCGGGTTGCGCCTCGCAGGTGAGGCTGTGCCCGCAGAACTGCTCTTCGACCTCAGCGCGGCCCTGGCAGCCAACGGCGCCAACGAGGACGCAATAGCCGTCTACGAGCGGTTGTTGCAACTGCCTGAGCTGTCCATCGCGGACCGTGTCGCCGTCTTGCGCCAGCTCGGACAGGCCACGTTCGTCACCGGCCAGGTAGAGCGCGCCGCGGCGTGCTACGAATCCGCGGTGGCCTTGGCGGAGCAGGAGCATCCTGCGCTCGCCGTCGGTGTCCTGCTCGACCAGGCCTTCCACCACCAGGTACTGTCCGGTCCCCGCGCCGCACTACCGTGGGTGAACCGCGCCGCTGAGCTGGCCACAACCCGTGGGGTGATGCAGGCCTCGGCGCTGGCGGCCTGGGGTGTCATCGCCTACCGTTGCGGCGACCCCGAGGGCCTGGTGACGGCAGCGGCCGCTGCTACCCGCGTGGATGTCCTCTCCACCTCACGGTCGGTCGACCGGCACAGATACCGGCATCCCGCATTCAGCTACGCCACCCTGGCTGTGCACGCGGAGCGTTTCGGTGACGCCGAACGACTCCTCACCGAGATCTTGAGCTCAGCTGAACGTCGCTGCGAGCCGATCACCTTGATCCAGGCGGCGATCGCGTGGATCGATGGTCTCTGCCGGCTGGGCCGGCTCAGTGAGGCGCTCACTCTCGCCGATCGTCTTATCGAGCTCGCCGAGCTGGTGCCTCGCTCTTTCCCGCTGGCGATCGCCTACCGAGCGTTGGTCCTGCTTGAACAAGGACACCTAGAGCAGGTGGAGCTCTGCTGTGCCCAGTTGCCAGCCGACATTCACCCCGACCGCTACAGCGTGCATAGCGCCGACGGGTTGGAGCTTCACGTGCGGGCCGTCCTCGCATACCGCCAGGGACATGCCGACGCCGCGTGCGGGCTGTTTACGCAGCTTCAACAGTGGGCTGACCGTAGCGGCGAGGCCGACCCGTCGTATGTGCCGTGGGCGGCCGATGCGATCGCCGCTCACCTGGCCTGTGGCCGAAGCAGCGACGCCCGGCTGGTCATCGACTGGGTCACGCAGCGAGCCATGGCTCTTCCCAGCCGGTGGCCGAAAATCGTCGTGGCCACTGGACAGGCCGCCCTCGCAGAGCACACCGGGGACCGAACAGCCGCGGAGAACTATTTCAGCCAAGCGCTCGGCCTTCACGATGACCTGCCCATGCCGCTGTCCCGAGCCCGGACACTGACCGATTACGGCGCCTTCTTGACTCGTGGCGCTGAAATCGTCCGGGGGCGTGCGCTGCTCGCTGAGGCCTTGCACATTGCTGAGGAATGCGGAGCCGGTTGGCATGTCAAGCGTGCTCGGACCGAGTGGCGTCGGGCCGGGGGGCGCACCCGCACCCGGAAACCGGACGAGCTCAGCCCGCAGGAGGCCAGCGTCGCGCAGCTGGCTCAGGTCGGCCGAACCAACCGGGAGATCGCTCAGCAGCTCCACCTGTCGGTCAAGACGGTGGAAACGCACCTTGGTCACATCTATCAGAAACTCGGCATCCGTAGCCGATGGCAGCTCACTGGACGCACCATCCCGGACACCAAAGAATGACTTGGAAAGCGCATTAGGCCGTGTCCCGTTGATCAGTGAACAGCAGTCATCAACGGGACACGGCCCAGCTAGGTTCGCCCTCCGCGTCCTTACTTTCTCGTCGGGCAACGCTCGTACACATCAGTGAGAGCACCACCGCGCACGGTAGTAGCGATCACCATGGCTACAGCGACCAGAATCACGTCTTTGAGGACGTACTGGCCCTCCAGGGTAGGCATGTGGTGTGGCCCGGCGAACAACCGCCCGGCTAGCAGCACGGCCGGGGACAAGATACCAGTTAGCTGAGCCCCCAGCAGGCAGATAGCGGGGCGCAGCCACCGCCCAGCGAGCAACAACAGTCCGATAGCGCATTCCAGCGTAGCGATCAGGGCCATCGCCACGCCGCTGGGAATCACCGCAGGTACCAGCCCGAAGCTCAGCAGGTGCGTCGTTGCCAGCGCCAGGTCCTGGGCCGGGCTCACCCCGGGGAAATACTTCAGGATACCGAAGACGAAATATACTGCCCCCATGCTGATGCGTAACGCGATGATGCTGTAGCGCATCAACCAACGGTGAATGGCGGCCTCCCCGGCCTCAACCATGGCGCGCGGCCCGAGTGCGACCTGGTTTTCTCGCCGGATGACGCCGGTCTGGGCCTCTTCGAATAGCTCTCCCGGATACACCGGTGACGCTATTTCATCGAGATAGGTCTTGGTCGGCATCCTCGTTCTCCTTACCGAATGAGAGTGAAGGATGGACCCGAAGTCGTGAACGACAGGGAAATGTCGTACCGGTGTCCATCGGATGCCAGTGTGCAATCGACGATGGTCCGGTGTCGTCAAGAAACACCCTGAAAACAGGTGGCCGCTCGGACGGCACCAGCGTCAGCTAGCTCAGGATGTCCCGGAGAATAAGGAAAATACAAGATCGGGTTCAACGCGCCGTCAGACGCGTTGCCGGCCGTAGTGGGCACGGGCATCGGGCCAGGTGGTGGCGTCGATTGGGATTGCCACACTGCGGACACCGACTCCGGCGAACCCGGCCGGCTCGCTCGCCGTGGCCGTCTCAAGATCAAGTCATCACACTGTTGCCGGCTCGACCCAGGCGACTACAAGCAGGGCGGTGCCTGCGGCGCCGACGGTGAGGACGTTTCGAACAGCGCCAGCGGGGACCAGCTAGCCTGCCCCGCCACCCCGGACTTCTAGTCCGCAAGATTCGCAAGTGCCTTTGCGCACCGCGGGCGATGCGGCAGGAATAGGGGCCACGTGCGCTGGTGAGGGGCTCCAGCTCGTTATGGCATGCGTGGTAGGTGTAGCGCCACCCGGAGAGGCGTGGCGAGTTGGGCGATTAGCTTCAGGATCCACACGGCGCGGCGGCGGAATGAACCGCTTGATACCGTTCGCCGATGGTCAGAAATTGACCCTCAGCTGGTGACGCGGGACACCACATTGATCCGAGTTCCCTTGGCGGTGGACATTGTCATCCACCACTTCCCAGCTTCCCACAACCGACTGCCCATGATTCCTCGTCGTTACTTCCTCGATCCTAGACGACGTCCGATTGACCGACACCCGTGAAGTAACCCGTGGGGCTTATCGTGACGTCGGGTACGTCAGGGATTGCGGCCTAGGGCGACGTTGATCAGCTCCGCGAGGCCGAAGGCACCGTCGTGAGTGAACTCCGGGATTGGGGAGAAGGACGGCTGCGAGTACAGGTACGAGGTCCTGTCGCCGACGAGCAACGCAGCGAAGACCTCTCCTACCAGTGTCCCCCCGACGGGACCCAGGCGAATCGGGATGGCCTTCTTCTCGGCGTACGGCGGAGCCGCATCCCACGACGTCTGGTGTGCCTCCGCCAGGACGTAGGTCCACAACGGCGCGTTGCCGGCGAAGCCCGGTGCGATGTCGACGATCGGCATCTGGTCGTCGTTGGGGTCACCGGTCGCCTTGCCGATCGTGAGCTTGGCGTCGGGAAGCACCGGCAAACCGAGGGCACTCGCCACCGATTGGCCCGAGGGCAGCTCGAATGTGGCACCCCGCTCGAGGTTGCGCAGGATCAGCGACGATGGGTGGGCGGCCACTGCCGGCGGCAGCATGCCGAGGGGGTTCACGATGGCGGTGTCGATCTTGTATGCCTGCTGGGGTTTACGAGCAATCTTGTCGTTGGGGTTGTCCAGCACTTCGGGGATCGGGACGCCGTGCTCCAGGTCGATGAAGGACTGCCAGTCGATGCCCCAATCCGAGGGGATGGGTCGGAAACCACCCAGGTCCGCCCCATCGTCGGCACCTGTGGAGAAGATCGGCCGGCGCTGGATGGTTTGGTTGATGCGGTAGATTGGGCGGATCATCGAGTGGCCGAAGCGGTAGGCCGCCACCGAGAATTCCACCGGCATGAGCTTGAGCCCATCCTGGAGCCCAGGGATCGAAAACTGAGGTTGGCGCGGATCGGGGAAGATCCCGTTAATCGTCTCCTGGTTGATCACGGTCGGAAGGAAGTCGTTGACCAGCACCCACTGGTAATGCCAGCGGACTTGCTGGCGGACATCCTGGAAACTGGTGTGGGGATCCTTATCGGTCAGGAAGCAGGCCACCTTGTTGTGGAACCGCAGCATGGTGGCGTGGAGCTGGGAGACGATGCGGTTCTCGTCGTTGCGCGGATCGCCGATGAGTGCCCGCCCGTTCGGCCCTCGGGGAACCTGGACGGTACCGGTGTCGTGGGGGTTGCCCGACATGTGGGCGCCGAGGAGCATGTGGACACCATCGTCGGCGTACATGTACGGCTGATCGTCCGGGCCACGCCCGTACAGGTTGTCCAGGTCGAAGCGCGGCGTCCGGAAATCAACGAGGTCCTTCAACTGATCAGGGGTTAAGAACTCCCGCAGGTGTGAGGTCTGGTCGAACGTGAGGTCGTGGTCTACGAACTGGCCGAGGTAGGTGTAGGCCGACTCGATGGCGGGATTCTCCTCGGCGTCGACCTCGGTCTCCAAAGTGGGAGGAGAGTCCACCGGCGATGTCATCTTGTCGGCGAGCTTGTGAAGGTCGTCGTCGGGGAACTGGGCTCCTTCGATATCCGGGAAGAGCCGGGTGAATCGTCCCTCCATGATTTTGTCGATCGGGACGCCCCGCTGCTTATCCCACCACGTGCCATGCCGTAGACCTGCCATGCCAACTCCCTTTCCTTCCGGATAGAACTCCTGCCCCAGTAGCGCTCCGGCCGGTATCGCCGAACGAGGGCCCCGCCTTGACGCTAGGCCGGGCCGGCGGCAGCGTCGGGAGTAACGGTCTACTCGATTTGTCCCGGTCGGCTACCCTGCCGAGCCGCTCCAACTACCCGATTTGGTTAGGAAGGTTCACCGCGAGCGTCGCAGTACTACCCGGATAACCTGCTCGGGGTCCAACCGCACCACGCTGATCAATACTCCCCATCCGCCGACTTCCCAGCGTTGCACCGGTGTGCCCAGTCCTTCTGATTTTGGGAGACTGGCTGATGTTTGGGAGGCGGTTGTCGCAGCGGCAGGCGCGGTAGTAAGGGCCCAGCAGCGGCCAACGCAAACCCTCCTAGGAGAACACCATTCTCATGAACTATTCGGAGTTTTCCGCCGTTCGCCGCCCGCCCTCCGCTCAAGCTTTGCCCGACGCTCCTTTTCTATTTTTAGTAGGCTGCGGTTAACAGGGATCCTGAGAAGTACGGGTTCAGCCGCCTGGGCGCTGGCTTGGGTCCGGGACCCGGCCGACATGTCGCGTCCCGCCGTCCTCTGATGGATCGGGGTCCATCAGCAACCGCGTGAGCTTGGCCTCGGCCACTCGCAGCAGTGGACCGACAGCGTCGATATCGATGCGCAGCTCGGCGGCGACCCCGGCAGCATCGATCCCAGCGTGGCGCAACCGCAGGACCGCGGCGTGTACCTCGGGGAGCTCATCGAGGGCGGACGCGACGTCCATACCTCGACGCTAGGCCGGGCTGGCGGCGGTGTCGGGAGTAACGACCTACTCGACTTCGCCGAGCCGGCTACCCAAACGGGCTGCGCCGACTACCCGATCTGACAGGAAATGTGCACAGCGGGCGTCGGCGTACTCCTCAGGGGCACCGGTATGCACTCAGAAACAGTGAAGATCGGCCCCAACTCGTCGCGCCGGCCGATGCCCAGCTTCGCATACACCTGACCCAACGCATTGTCGACCGTGCGTACCGCCACCACCAGCTGGGCCGCGATCGCTCGACTGGACAGCCCGCTGGCGGCCAGCCGGGCGATCTCCAACTCGCGCGGGGTGAGGCCGGCAGGTTCGGCTAGCCGGGTAAGGGCCGGCGTGCGGGCGCCCTCACAGGCCGCGGCCAGCGCGGCAGCACGAATCGCGGAAGCCGCGGCGCTGCCCGTGCGGCCAGCCCGGCGGTGTGCGCAGGCAGCCGCGGTCGCCGCCTCCGCGGCGAGCAGGTTGGCCCGCAGAGCCGCGAAGGAAGCGGCGACGTCATCCAAAGCCGTGCCGTCGGCGGCCAGCAGCGCTTGGACGTGGCGAGCAATCAACGGCGGCAGGTCACCTTGCACGACGGTGGCGAGCTCGACCAGCCGGATCGCCACCCGGGCGGGCGCGCCGAGCCGGGCCACGTCGTGCAGGGCGATCAATTCACAACCCGCCTGACCGCACTGTTCGGCCTGCGCGGCCGTGCTCAGCGCCAGCTCGACCGCTGCCGGGAGGTCGCCGCGAGCAGCGGCCACCCAGGCGTGGATAGGCCCCGACCAGGTGTCGAACAGCCGCATCGCCGGCCCGGTCAGCTCGCCCGCCTGGGTCAACGCCGTCTGGGCGGAGTCCAGATCCCTGGCAATCGCGGTCGCCCGGGCCAGCGCGTCGAGCCCGACCCGGGTGATGAAGCCCTGATACGGATGCAGCCGGGCGGGGCCGCCGACAATCCCGACCACCTCCCGCATCCAGCCCGAGGCCGTGACGACCGCACCTTGGGCTTCGGCGACTCCACCGCGCACAAGTGCCCATATCGCGACGCTCACCGGCGACCGGGCAGCCAGCGCCCGCTGGTAGCCGGTTTCGGCCAACGCGGCTGCCACAGCGAAGTGCCCGCTCCGTAGATATGCGGTGGCTTGGGTAGCTGCCAGTTCCTCCAGGGCCAGCAACCAGCGCCCACCAGGCGACTGCCGCGCCAGCCGGAGACCCTGTGCGGCGGTGACGATTGCGTCGTCGTAACGGCCACACGCAACCAGCGCCATTGTGGCCGTCACCATCGCCTCCAACGCCACTGACTGCGGTACCTGTGGGTCGTCCGGCACCGAATCCAGGACAGCCAGCGCCTCCGGGCAACGACCCGCGTGTAGCAAGAACCGGCCGCGCAGAACGACCAGCCCGGCCCGCTGGGCCGGTTCGGCGATGTGGGCAGCAGCCTGATCGAGTACGGCTTCGGCCGGCGCAGGTCGGTCCAGGCCCCAGAACAGGTTCAGCGCCCGGACACCAGCGACCTGCGCCCGTTCCTCATCGTTGCGCGCCTGCGTCAGCTGGCCGACTAGCAATTCCTCGGCCAGCTCAGCCTGGCCCTGGCCGACCAGCGCCTGAGCCAACAATCGTTGCGCCGACCACCCGCCGCCACTGTCGGCAGCGGCCCGACACAGCCGCTCGGCAAGCCGGTAGTTCAGCGCGGCGAGCGCCGAATCCGCCGCGGCGATCAACAACCCCGGATCGGACAGCGTTCCAGCCTCCAGATGCCAGACCGCGATCCTGACCATGTCCTCGGGCCGGAGTCCTTCGACCGAGCCAGCCGCTTCGGCCAGCATCGCGTGCAGGGTGCGCCTGCGCAGCGACAGCGTCTGAGCCCGGATGACCTCGCCGAACAGCGGATGCCCCAGCCGTACTCGAAGATCCGGACCGGCTAGTTCAGTGACCAGCAGTCCGGCCCGCTCGGCTGCGTCCACGTCAGCCGCAGATACCCCGGCCCGAGCCAGCACACCGACCTCCAGCGGTTCGCCGAAAGCCACCAGTTCCCCAACGATGTGTACCGCGGCAGGCAGGCCACCGATCCGAGCCTCGATCAACTCAACCAACTGCGGGGGCGCGCTCACCGGTCCGTCCCAGCGCCAGATGCCCTCGACATAGGCCAGGGCGGCCGTCTGGCGCCCCCCACGGACCAACTCTCGCAGATAGAGGATGTTTCCGCGGCTGAGCTGCCACAGCTGCTCTTTGGTCAATCCGTCCACCGGCGCGCCCAGCGCAGCCTCGATCAACTCGCCGACCTCGGTGCGGGCCAGGGCCTGGACCTCCAACCGTTCAGCCGCGCCGTCCTTCCACAGTGCCGTGACTGGCTCAGGCGCGGGCTCCCCGGTGCGCAGCGTGGCGACCACGAAAGCCACGCCGGTGACCACAAGGTGGAACACCAGCGAGGCCGAGGCATCATCCAGCAGGTGCGCGTCATCGACGCCGAGCACCACGCGACGGCCTCCGGCTTGGGCGGCCAGCCACTCCCCGGCTTGTTGCAGCACTTGCAGGTGGCTTGAACCATCCCCGGCGGCAGGTAGCAGGTGTGCCATAGCACCGAACGGGATCGCGGCCACCGCCCGCGAGGCGGCGGCCCACCCGGTAAAGCAGCCCTCAGCCTCCGCTGCGGCGAGCGCTTCGCGAGCTAACCGGGTCTTGCCCACTCCCGGCGTCCCAGCTAACAACAGCCCACGAAACTGATCCTCGCCGAGGGCGCGATCGATGATCGATAGTTCCTCTCGCCGACCGATCAGCGGCCAGTTTGCGACCATGCCCCGCGCACCTGTCCTTCCAGTACGCCAGGTTGCGGCGGTCGGAGTACTGCTTGGGAAATCCATAACATGTCGCCATCCGGGGTTCGGCTCAAGCCGTGCCTACATACAACAGAGTCGGCCTGCCGACTTTGTGATACATCTCCTCGACGGTATGGAAGGTCAGGTCAGCGCTGGGCGCCAAGCCGGCTAGGTCGATCGGTGACCCAACGTCAGGAGCGCCAGGCATTTCGCCTCACACCGACGGATGACCGCTTCGGTTCGCCCCGGCACTATGAGCTATAGATCGACACAATCGCCAACATCAACTGCCAGAGCTATTTCCTAAATCTTCCTAATCCCGATACAGCG
>JAODNG010000481.1 GCA_025465385.1 Pseudonocardiales bacterium | reverse complement strand
TACACGCGGTTGTACGGGCCACCGTGAACCAGCAACTGCACAGTTGTGGGAGCACTGCCCACGGGCATGCAGAGTTGCCCGTGCACGATCTCGCGGGGAGTCGGAACCGACACTGGCAGGTCAGTCTCCACGCAGCTCACTGCGGAGGCGGCGGCAGCCGGCGGCGCGACAACACCACCGACCAGCAGGCTGAAGCAGGCGAGCAACGAACCCGTCAGCGTTGGCAGCAGGCGCACGAAGGACCTTTCAAGATCGGGAAAACAGAGGAAAGGCCAGACTATAAACGGTCAGCGACCAGACGCACACATAAGGTAATCAGGCCTAGTGCGGGACGCCTCACGCGTGTCGCGGCATGGTGATCATGGATAACCGGCTCGGGCGCATCGTCGCTGTCAGCCGCGGGTGCACGGGCTTACCGGCGACCGGCACTAGCCGCCACCGCGCGGCGACCGTCGCTGCAACGATCGTTATCTCCGTCTCTGCAAAGGAGTATCCGGGACAGTGATGCAGGCCCGCGCCGAAGGGGACGAACGCTCCTTTCGGCAGCGTTGCGGCGCGGTCCGGCAGCCATCGATCTGGGTCGAAGCGCGTCGGATCGGGGTACAGGTATGGATCGTGATGGAGCGCGTACTGGCTGAGCGCTACCTCGGTGCCCGGCCGGATGTGCACACCACCGAGGTCGACGTGAGTACGCGCCCGGCGCATCAGGAGTAGCAGCGGATACTTGCGCAGGACTTCACGGATGATCCGCTGGGTGTACTGCAGCCTGGGAATGTCGTCGAAGGTAACGATGCGACCCGCAATGACATGATCGATCTCGGTGTGGAAGCGCCGCTCCACCTCGGGGTGCTGTCCGAGCTCGTAGAAGAACCAGGCGAGAGCCACAGCAGTGGTTTCGGCTCCAGCGGTCAGGATCGTGACGACCTCGTCGTGGACCTGCTGGTCGCTCATGCCCTCGCCGGTGTCCTCGTCCCGGGCTAGCAGCAGCGTGGACAGCAGGTCACCATGATCTTTGCTCTCGGCGCGCGCCGCCGCGATGACCTCTGCCACGACCCGCCGGAATCGGGCGGCGGCCTCGTCGTACCGGCGGTTGGCTGGTATGGGTAACCGCTCCGCAAACTTCGGTGCGAAGGCACGGATCGCCAGGTACTTGCTCAGGATCGGCATCGACCGCTGGGCCTCGGCGACCGCGTCCCGACCCAGCTCGGTCGAAAAGAGGGTCCGCCCGACGATCGAGAGCGCCAAACTATCCATTTGCTCATCCACCGCGACGACCTCACCTGGTCGCCATGACTCGACCAGCCCCGAAGCCGCCTTGGCCATAGTGTGGACATAACCCGCGATTCGCTTACGGTGAAACGCCGGCTGCATCAGGCGGCGCTGCCGCCGATTGAAATCGCCGTCCGAGTTGAGCAGACCGTTGCCGAACAGCGGGCGTACCTTGTCGAAGATCATCCCCTTGTCGAAGCTGTCGGCGTCGGTGGCCAGGACCTGCCAGGCAAGCTCGGGGCTAGTGACCACGTACATGGGTAGGGTGCCGAGGTAGATCTGCACCACCTCGCCGTGCGAGCGTAGCGTCGACAGGAACCGAAACGGCTGACCCAGCAGCGACATCGTGTGGCCGAGCAGCGGCAACCGACCGGGAGCAACCGGGGCGATGCACTCCCCGCTCCGGGAGCCGTGACCCGCGACGTCAGGACCAACCACCATGCCGCCCACATTCGCACGCGACACTGCGACACTCAAGCGGCGCGCCACTCAAGGCAGGCGCGCTACCCATGATTGCGCTGCGGGCGGTGGCCGGCGATCCCGTGATCGCCTAAGCTGCCCCGCGTGCCGACCGAGGATAGCGGGGAACCGATGGTCAGGAACGAGGCCTGGGTGCCGCAGGGCATCGACACGACCGTGCCTAATGCAGCTCGGGTGTACGACTATTTTTTAGACGGTGCCCACAACTTCGCAGCCGACCGCGAAATGGCGAACAATATCCAACAGGTCCTGCCAGGGGTGCGAGACGCCATCCGAATTACCCGGGCCTTTCTTCGTCGAGCCGTTCTCTTCATGGCCGACTCCGGAATCCGCCAGTTCCTCGACATCGGCTCGGGCATCCCGACCGTCGGTAATGTGCACGAGATCGCCCAGCGAGCCCATCCGGAATGCCGGGTCGTGTACGTCGACAAGGAACCGGTCGCGGTCACGCACTGCGAGCTGCTGCTGGCAGGCAATGACCTGGCCACAGCGATCCAGGCGAATCTGCGGGACGTCGAGAAAATCCTCGACCACCCGCAGACCAAGCACCTGCTTGATTTCGATCAGCCGATCGGCCTGCTGATGCTAGCGGTGCTGCACTTCGTCCCGGATTCCTGGGACCCGGCAGGCATTGTGGCTCAATACCGGGACAGGCTCGCGCCCGGCAGCTACCTCGCACTCTCCCACATCACGGCCGACGGGCACGCCGCTGGACTGACCGAGGCAGTCCAGTTTTACCGGAACACCCGGGACCCGATGTACCTTCGCAGCCACGAGGAGGTGTTGCGCTTGTTCGCTGGATTTGAGCTGGCCGAACCAGGATTGATTCGCTGTCCGTTCTGGCGGCCCTCGGCACCGGGTGACATCTCCGACAGCGCCGAGATCAACACGACCATCTATGGGGGCGTCGGCCGCAAGCCGTGACCGACCCAGGTTGAGCCGCCTAGTCACGAACCGCGGTGCGGTGAACCATGATCGCCTAAGCTGGTCCGTGTGGAAAGGAGCCCTTTGGCTGAGCATCAGAATTGGGTGCCGTCCGGTGTCGACAGAATCATGCCTAATGCGGCTCGGGTGTACGACTACTGGCTAGACGGTGCCCACAACTTCGCCGCCGACCGCGCACTGGCGGACAAAATCCAACAGGTCCTGCCTGGGATACGGGACGCCATCCGGGTCCACCGAGCGTTTCTCCGCAGAGGTGTCCAGTTCATGGTCGACTCGGGAATCCGCCAGTTCCTCGACATCGGCTCGGGCATCCCGACCGTCGGCAATGTGCACGAGATCGCCCAGCGGGCCAATCCTGATTGCCGGGTGGTGTACGTCGACCAGGAATTGGTCGCGGTTGCGCACAGTGAGCTGCTGCTAGCGGGCAACGACCGTGCTGCAGCGATCCAGGCGAACCTGCGCGACGTCGAGAGTATCCTCGACCACCCGCAAACCCAGCATCTGCTTGATCTCGATCAGCCGATCGGCCTGCTGATGCTGGCGGTGCTGCACTTCGTCCCGGATTCCTGGAACCCGGCAGGCATTGTCGCTCGATACCGGGACAGGCTCGCGCCCGGCAGCTACCTCGCACTCTCCCACGCCACAGCCGACGGCAACCCTGCTGGGCTGGCCGAGGCGATTCAATTTTACGAGCAAACGCCGGAACCGATGTATCTGCGCGGCTACGACGAAGTGCTGCGCCTTTTCACCGGATTCGAGCTCGTTGAATCAGGACTCGTTGGTTGCGCTTTCTGGCGACCCTCGGGGCCAGGCGACAGCTGTGGCAGTACCGAGATGAACGCGCTTGCCTATGCGGGTCTCGGCCGCAAGCCGTAATCGGTCCGTGGTAGCTGACGGCTGCCGATGCTGGATACGATCTCCGGGGCCGGGTGCGTTGGAACAAGCGATTGGGAGCTGCCAGGCGGTGACGTCGTGAGCGCTGATCTCCCTGCCGAGCGTGGCCTAACCGTGGCCGAGCTCGCTCAGGTTTGGGCTGCAGCTGCAAGCCAGACCACATATCTGCCGGTGTCCGGAGACGAGCTTGAGCAGCTCCTGACGTGCTTGATCGACCGGCTTGTGACGGCGGTAGCTGCCGCGCCGTTGAATGAGCAGGCGGCAATCGAGGTGGCCGCCGAGCTGGTTGCGCACGATCTCACCGGTTCGAGCAGCATCAGCCGCAGTCTCGAGGTCCTCGAGGACGGCCTGCCGCAGTTGGCGCAGCTGCAGCACGTCGGCGAGCGCGACGCCGCCGTCTCGCGCGTGCTGAGGGCACTGGCCGGTGGATACGCTGAGATGCTTCGGCAGCGGACCCTCGACGAGCAAGCCGAGGTCACGCAGGCTCTGCT
>JAODNG010000477.1 GCA_025465385.1 Pseudonocardiales bacterium | reverse complement strand
CCCACACTGGTCACAGCGATCCCGGAACCCAAATCGATTAGCGAGTTGCCATCGACATCTAGGATCACCCCACCACCGGCCGCTGCGATGAATACCGGCATCGCGACACTCACCCCAGCCGAGACCGCCGCGTCGCGTCGAGCCGACAGTTCCCGAGACCGGGGACCGGGCAGCTCGGTCACCAGGCGACGTTGCTGAGCAAGCGCCGCAACGGAGTGCGTCCCGGTCATCGCGCCGCCGCCGCGGCACCCGGATCCAGGCAGTGAGGGCCCGGTGAGCCGCCGCGATGCTGCAGTATCCGATCAGCCCGTTCACGGCGATTAGGGAGATGCGGCGAGGACCCGATGGGGGACATATCCTCGGGCTGGGCGCCTCGCTGGTCGATCGTCATCGCGCTCGCTTTCTCTCACCGAATGACCTACGCACCCAGTTCATTGCGGACCTGATGCTCTGATCTGCTGTCAGCGTTGCCTGCTGAGACAGTCTGAGGCCGTCGGCGCGCGGGGAGGTCCGGTCATCCTTGGTTCTGGGATGCGGCGTGGTGGCCTAGGTCGTTGAGGGTGAGTTGGTGGGCGGGTGGATGCTCGAGGGCGATCGTGGTGTGGACCTTGAGGTGGCGGTCGACGTGGAGCAGTTCTCCGGGGCTCAGCGAGCGCCATTCGGGATTGTCGTCCATGGGTTCGCTGGCTACCACGACCGCGGGGGTGGCGGCGAGCGCACCGGAGCGGACGCGGACTCGGCCGGCGGCGCTGGCCTGGTCGAGATGGCGGTGTCCGTGAGGGCCGCCAGCGGGGCGGTGCAGCAGGAGCAGGTCGTGGGTGTCGGGATAGCGCAGCGCGAACAGGTCGGTGGGCGTGGTCAAGACGATGTTGATTGAGTAAATCGGCAGGTGGGCGGCGGCCCAGCGGGCGGCGCTGGTGATGCCGGCGCTAATGTCACCGCCGGTCGCGTCGATGTGGCGGGTGATCAGCGCGAAGAACCGCTCGGAATCGGTGTCACCCGCCACCAGAGACCGGTAGTCGCCCAGCTCAGCCTCCAAACGCGGCAAGTCGGCGATAACGCCGTTGTGGGCGAACAGCCGGCCGCGCTGCTGGAAGGGATGAGTGTTTTCTGGGCGTAGCCCACCGGTGGTGTCGTAGCGAATGTGGGCGATGAACGTGGTGGAGACGCGTTCCTTGGCCTCCCGAGCGAACTGCTGATCCTGGTGGGCCGCGATCGGTGCCTTGTCCACTCGGGGGGCGCCGTCGGCGTCGAAGCTGCCCAGCCCGGTTCCGTCGGGTTCGCGGCGGCTCTGCGCGGCGAGGCTGTCCGGCGCTTCTAAGAGCCAAAACGTCGCTCGGATCCGCTCAGAGCCACCGGACAGACCGAACAGTCGACACATCCTCGCCCACCTTCCGCAAGTGATCAATTCTTGCGACTGCCTACCCCGACGGATCGCGCACCACACCACCACGAACGGGTGTCCGCCCGTGCCGCCCGGGGCAACCTGCCCGCGGGGCTGCCCGAGCGGGCTTTAACGTGACGCCATGCCACTGTCGCATCCGGCTTACTCACACCGTTCAGGCCGCCACGAGATGACGATCAATCCGGTGTTCACCTGCGAACCGGTGAACCTTCCGCGCGACGAGTTGCCACCGGGGCAGCTTGATCCCGACACCGCCTACCAAGTGGTCCATGACGAGCTGATGCTCGACGGCAACGCTCGGCTGAACCTGGCCACCTTCGTCACCACCTGGATGGAACCCCAAGCCACCCGGTTGATGGCGGAGTGTTTCGACAAGAACATGATCGACAAAGATGAGTACCCGCGGACCGCGGATCTTGAGCTGCGGTGCGTG
This sequence comes from Pseudonocardiales bacterium, assembly GCA_025465385.1. Taxonomy (GTDB): domain Bacteria; phylum Actinomycetota; class Actinomycetes; order Mycobacteriales; family Pseudonocardiaceae. Next base: position 1,408 of record JAODNG010000477.1, on the reverse strand, counting down.
CGGATGCTCGCGCAGCTATGGCACGCCCCGCCCGCCCCGGACGCCACCGGCTGCTCGACCACCGGCTCCAGCGAGGCATGCATGCTGGCCGGGCTGGCGCTCAAACGCCGCTGGCAACACGCCCGCAAGGCTGCCGGCAAACCGGTCGACCGACCCAACATCGTCATGGGCGTCAACGTGCAGATCTGCTGGGACAAATTCGCCAACTACTGGGACGTCGAACCCCGACTGATCCCGATGGACGGCGACCGCTTCCACCTGTCGGCGGCCGAAGTGGTGGCGCACTGCGACGAGAACACCATCGGCGTCATCGCGGTGCTGGGTTCGACTTTCGACGGCAGTTACGAACCCGTCGCCGAGATCTGTGCCGCCTTAGACGAGTTGCAGACCACCACGGGGTGCGACATTCCGGTGCATGTCGATGGCGCGTCCGGTGCGATGATCGCCCCGTTCTGTGATCCCGACTTGGTGTGGGACTTCACGCTGCCCCGGGTTGCATCGATCAACACCTCCGGCCACAAATACGGCCTCGTCTACCCCGGAGTGGGTTGGATCCTGTGGCGCGACGCCGCAGCACTGCCCGAAGACCTCGTATTCCGTGTCAACTACCTGGGCGGCAACATGCCCACCTTCGCGTTGAACTTCTCCCGTCCCGGCGCCCAAGTCATCGCCCAGTACTACAACTTCCTGCGGCTGGGTTTCCAGGGCTACCAGCGAGTCCAACACACCTGCCGAGAAGTGGCCACCACAATGGCGGACAAGATCAGCGAACTCGGACCGTTCCAGCTGCTGACCCGTGGCAATGAACTCCCGGTCTTCGCCTTCACCCTTCACGAGCACGTCAGTGGCTATTCCGTCTTCGATGTCTCCGCAGCGCTGCGCGAACACGGCTGGCTGGTTCCCGCCTACACCTTCCCCGAATACCGCACCGACCTAGCGGTGCTGCGCATCGTGGTCCGCAACGGATTCACCCACGACCTCGCCGACCTGCTACTAGCCGACCTACGCACCGAACTGCCCCGGCTAGCCCACCAACCCAACCCACAACGAGGCACCGAATTCAGCTCCTTCTCCCACGGCGCCAGCCACCCTCACCACACCACAACGCCGCACCACACTGACGGGATGGTGACTGAGGTGCCGGTGAAACGCCTGGATACGGGCCCCTGAGTAGGGGAAGCATCCCAACTACGGATTGGAGGTTGAGGGAGTGCCGTTAGCGGCGGGGGCCAAACATCTCGTCCAGCGTGACGGGTTGTAGTTGACGGTCGCGAATGAGTTGGGTGATCTGATCGAACAGGCCCAGCACCGTGGGATGGTTAGCGTGCCCGAGCATGATCACACCGGGGTGCAGGTACTGGTGGGCCTGAGTCATCAGGAATTGCGGTGTGACCGCCGTGGAGTCGCC
>JAODNG010000450.1 GCA_025465385.1 Pseudonocardiales bacterium | reverse complement strand
CTCCATGGCTTGCTCGGTGCGCTGGTCATCGGTAAGCCCTACGACACCGACCCGCATCGGAATCGAGCGTCGGATCGCCTCGAGGATGTTGGAGCGGGTGCGAGTGTGGCTGCCGGTCCGTCCGGTGACGGCCGCGTGCTGATCGGCTCGGTCAGAGTAGTACGAACAGGCCAGGCGTACTCCAGGTCGCTGGAAGCACTTCCACAGCGTCGGAGCCACGTGCACCAGGTTGCTGAAGACCTCGACCTCAATTCCGACGCCCAGGGCATGCTCGATCAGGCGGGGCAGATCGGGGTGCAATGTGGGCTCGCCACCGATGAACTGCACCGCCTGCACACCCAGCTCGGCGGCCTCCTCGATTAGCCGAATCCAGTCCTCGGTGGTCATCGCGCCGTGCGTACCAGCCGGCCCGGAGTCGGCGTAGCAGTGCACGCACTCGAGCTGGCACTTACCTGTGATCTCAAGCCACAGAAACGATGTCGTCTTCACCGAGCCCCAATCCACGAGCCGATAATGTAGGTTAATTATGCAGCATGATCTAGACCGGGATCACAAGTTAACCCGATGAGGCGAATTAAGCGGCACGGTAATCACGCCGGTCGGATTGCAAGAACGCAGGCCAGCACCGCACGGAGCGGCGCGAGTACGCGACACCACCGGGTGCAGACGCCAAAATGCAATCTAGCTGCCACTTCGGCTAAGGGCCCGCGCACGGCGCGAGATGGCGTCTAGTCCATCGACGTAAGCGGAAGCTTGTAAGGTGAACAATTGATGTAGGCGCCCTACTGATGCATAAGTTGGTCGTGGGTACTGCTCTCGGTCATGCGGCACCGAGGCTGAGCGGGTATTGACCGGCATTTGGGCGCAGGTGCTGGTGGTGGAACAGGTCGGCGCGTTCGGGGTGCAACTCCATGGCCTCGGTAGTCATTTTCTCCACCTCTCCACCTCTCCACCTCTCCACCGCGACGCGGCGAAGCTCCTTCGCTTAGGTCCGTCGAGGTGAGACGCGTCGCCCGGTCCGGCATTGCATCGGCGCTCGCTTATGTATTCGGATGGTGCGACGGCTCACACCCCTAGCGGACGGTCAGTATAAAACCTGCTGACGTTCCGGACCGGCTTTCGCCGGTTCCTGCGGTGGAGCGAGGAGCAGGCGGCCACGGTGGGGCATATTTAGCGGTGGCTGGTGAGCAGCCGCCGCGCGACGGCGGCACCGGCGCCGATCGCGGCGACGGAGAGGCCGATGGTGGCCAGCCGGCGGGCGCGGCGAGCGATGGCCGGCGCCGGGCGGACGTGGTTGTACAGCTGTTCCGGGAACTCGCTGCGGTGACCGTCCGGGCCGTGCTCGCGGGCCATCTTCATCACCTGCGCCACGTGCAGCGCGCCGCGCCCGGTGCCGCCCTGCTCGATCTGCGTCTTGCAGGAAAAGCCGTCGGCGACGATCACGGTGTCCAACTCCGCGGAGCGCACCGCGGGCAGTAGTGCCTGTTCCCCGCATTGCACGGAGATGTCGTACTTGCCGTTCTCGAAACCCCACGATCCGGCCAGACCGCAGCAGCCACCTTTCAGCGGTTGTACGGTCACGCCCATCCGCGTGAGCAGCTGATGCTCGGGGCTCATCCCGCCGGTGGCGCGGTGGTGGCAGTGTCCCCACACCAGGGCGCCGCGGTCGAGGTGCGGCGGCTCGATGTGGAAGGTCGTGAAGAACTCTCCGAAGTGGTAGGCGTTGCGAGCCAGCCGCTGGGCGTCGTCGTCGTGCGGCAGCAACTTGCCCAGTTCGTCTTTGAAGACCGCCAGGCAGCTCGGCTCCATTCCGACCACCGGAGTGCCAGCGCGGATGTCGTCGCGCAGCACGTCGAGCACCCGGTGAAGGTAGCGCCGGGCGCTGTCCAAGAACCCATAGTCGTACAGCGGCCGACCACAGCACACGTGCACCTGTGGCATGACAACCTGCCAGCCGGCTGCCTCGACGGCCTCCACGCATGCCACCCCGACGTCGGTGTGCAAATGGTTGTTGAACGTATCCGGGAACAGCACCACCCGGCGCCCAGAGGGGTTAGCTGACCCGCCGCGGTCGCGGAACCATTGCTGCAAGGTGACCGGTGCGAATGTCGGCAGCGGCCGGCGGCGGTCGATCCCGGCGGCGAGCTTGGCCAGTCGGGACAGCCCCGGAGTCTGGGTGAAGGCGTTGACCAGCTCGGGCATCAGGGCGGCGACCCGAGATACCTGGTCGATGAAGCCGAACGCGTAGGCGCAGCGCGGCCGCCACCGCCGCCACGAGCGGTAATGGTGGTGCAGGAACTCCGACTTGTAGGTCGGCATGTCCACGTCCACCGGGCAGTCGGTGGTGCAGCCCTTGCAGGCCAGGCACAGGTCCAGCGCGTCGGCGACCTCCCGGGACTGCCAACCGTCGGTGATCACCTCGCCGCGCAGCATCTCGAACAGCAGCCGGGCCCGCCCTCGGGTGGAGTGCTTCTCCTCCCGGGTGACCTGGTAGCTGGGGCACATGGTCTGTGTCGCGTCGGGCACCCTGCACTTACCGACACCCACACAGCGCAGCGTGGCGTGCGCAAAGTCCCCGCCGTCCTGGGGATAGGAGAAGGCGACGTCCGGTCGGGCCGGGTTGTAGTCGGTACCCAGCCGCAGGTTCTCATCGAAGCGGTACGCATCGACGACCTTGCCCGGGTTCATCTTCCAGTCCGGGTCCCAGATCGCCTTGAACTCCCGCATCGCGGCGAGCAGCCGCGGCCCGTACTGCTTGCCGAGCAGCTCGGCGCGCTGCTGGCCGTCGCCGTGCTCGCCGGACAGCGAGCCCCCGTAGGAGACGACGAGGTCGCCGGCCTCTTCCAGGAAGGCTCGGTACGTAGCGATGCCGTCGACGGTGCGCAAGTCGAAGTTGATCCGGGAATGGATGCAGCCTTCCCCGAGGTGACCGTAGAACGCGCCGCGCAGGCCGTGCTTGTCGTAGAGCGCCAGCAGTTCACGCAGGTAGTCACCGACCTTGGCCGGCGGCACCGCGGAGTCCTCCCAGCCGGGCCAGTGATCGCCCCCGTCGGGAGGAAACGTGGTGGAGCCCAGCCCGCTTTCCCGGATCTCCCACAGGTCCTCGCTGTTGCCACCCTCCCGACGGCTCTTGGAGACGACGATGCGGTCGGCCTCGTAGCCCTTGTCCTCGCGTAGCCAGGCGGCGAACTGTTCGGCGCGAGTGAGCGATTCCGTCGCGGTGTCGGCCCCGAACTGCACCAGCAGCCAGGCGTGGTCACCACCGCGGCGGGGCAGTTCCTCGATGCCCTCCTTGTCCAACGCCTTGAGCTGCTGGTCGTTGATGAGTAGGTGGTCGACGGCCTCCAGCCCGATCGGCTTCCAGTCCCTGATCTCCAGAATGTGGGTGGCCGCGTCGACGATGTCGTCGTACTGCACAAGCACAAGAGTGCGTTGAAACAAACCAGGGATGAGCTTGAGGGTTGCCTGCAGCACCGTCGCGCAGGTCCCCTCGGTGCCGACCAGGGCGCGGGCGACGTTGAAGCCCTTCTCCGGCAGCAGCTCGTCGAGGTTGTAGCCCGACACCCGCCGGGGCAGTTCCTCCACCGACGGGTAACCGGCCCGGATGTCGTCGGCGTAGCGGTCGCGCAGATCGCGCAGCTTGGCGTAGATCTCGGCCTTGCGGCCGCCAGCGGCGATAATCTCGTCGAGGTGCTGTTCCTCGTCGACCCCGACCCAGAACCGGGCACCGTCGTAGGTCAGTATCTCCAGCGCTTCGGTGTTGTCCGAAGTACGCGGTCCGGGGCCATAGAACGCCGCTTGGACGGAGTGGACGCCGCAGGAGTTGTTGCCGACATTGCCGCCGATCGTGCACCGGGAGTGCGAGGAGGGATCCGGGCCGAAGACCAGCCCGTGCTTGGCGGTGGCCCGGTTGAGCTGCTCGTTGATCACCCCGGGTTCCGCGGTGACCAGCTTGCGGGCAACCTCGATTTCCCCGATCCCGGTGAGGTACTTGGAGAAGTCGATGACCACCGCGACGTTGACCGTCTCGCCCGACAGGCTGGTACCACCGCCGCGGGATAGCACCGGCGCCCGGTAGCGGTGGCAGGCGTCCACCGTGGCGACGACGTCGTCGACGGTGCGGGGTACCACCACGCCGATCGGCACCTGCCGGAAATTCGACGCGTCCGACGCGTACATCGCCAGCGAGCCGGCGTCGAAGCGGACCTCACCGGAGACGTGCCGGCGCAGGTGTTTTTCCAGGCCCGAGACGTTGATCTTCTCCACCGCCGACATCGCGGCGGTGGACGGGGTGTCCGGACGCGCTGGGATGCCGAGCTCGGTCACCGCCATCAGCGCTCACCTCCGGGCAGTTTCTCTTTCACGGACTCGGTGAACTTGGCGTGTGCGGCGACCATGAATGCGCCCCTCTCCTCGTGGCCGGCTAGATGAACTCAGGACCGCTCTTCGCCCAGTCCAGCGCCCCCAAGAAATCCGTTGCCCGGGTAAGTCTTTCAGCTGTCGCGGCACCCGCACCGCCCAACCGTGGTCACGGAAATACCGGCGCACCCTCCGGTGATCGTCGGTACTGCGAAAGACGAAGGATTGAACCGCGGGCGGGTTCGAACCGGTCCACCGCATTTGACGAGACAGCCGCTGATCAACTGGCCGTGCAGGCTCTGCCGCTCCGGGTCGTCGCGACGGCGTACCCGGTGGGGCAACACCCCGCCTCAGGCGGCTCATGAATCGCGTTGCGGAAAGTCCGCCGCATCCCGCAACCCAATCCGTACGAGCTCGGAGTCGGGGCTCCCGTCGCCCGGTTCGCGGACGATCGTGAGTTCGCCTTTCGTCTCGTATAGCACGTAGCGCAGCTCGCTGACGCTGGCGACGCCGTGTCGGCGCAGCTGTGCAAGCACCTCGCTTTCGGTCAGGCCGCATAGCCGCAGTTGGTCATCGCGAAGCCGGCCGTGGTCAACGAGGACCCTTACCCGGTGGTCGACGAGATTGACGATCCAAGAGTTGAACCGGCCGACCGTAGCGATCCAGTGGGCGGCGAGGATGGTCACGAGCGCGACCGCGCCGACCGCGAAAGACTGGTCGCCGGCGATCGCGGTCCGGCCGACGATGGCGCCGATGGCCACCGCCGCGGCGAAGTCGATCGCGGTCCACTGTGCGAGCGTGCGACGGGGTGCCAACCGCAAACCCAGCAGCGCGACCAGGTACATCAGAGCCGCCTTCGTCGCCGCGAAGGCCAGTTCGTAGT
>JAODNG010000446.1 GCA_025465385.1 Pseudonocardiales bacterium | reverse complement strand
GTCAAGGTAGCGCTCTCCCACTGAGCTAATCGCCCGAGGCGGAGGCGGGAATCGAACCCGCGTACAGGGCTTTGCAGGCCCTTGCCTAAGCCACTCGGCCACTCCGCCGCGCCTCGTACCGAGGGGTTCCCACTGGCCCGGCGATCTGAGTTCGTCGCGCCGTATGACTCCCTGACCCGCCCGTGGAACGGCCCGGCGTGGTGGGCCGCACAGAGCGGACGACGGGATTCGAACCCGCGACCCTCACCTTGGCAAGGTGATGCGCTACCAGCTGCGCTACGTCCGCATGTTCCCAACGGGACTTGATCTGGCTCCCCCCGGTGCGTGCCAGAACTGTAGCTGACACAGGAAGCCTGGATCAAGCCGGCCCCGAGTTCACGGCAGATCGTTGGCGATCATCTGGTCGAGTGCGTCGTCGACGTTCATCCACCGAGTCTCGTTCCCAGGCAGGACGATGTCGTAGCTGGCGTCGAGAAACTCAGCGAGCCGCTGGGCGCTGGCCTCGAACACGGCGTGGCCGGAGGGTGAGTTGAGCTCCACAACGACGATCTCGGGATCGCCTGAGCCCGGCCGGATGCGCACGTCGCCGTCACCCGCATCGGCGATCAGGCCATCGGCGAGTAGGTCCCGGGAAAATACCCACTCGACCCAACCAGCCCGCCCAGTGCGGAAAGCCGCGACGATGGCGTATGGGTCGCGAGTGTCGTAACGCAGCGCAACCTGAACAGGCACCGCAGGAGTGCGTGGTGCCAGTAGATCAAAGACCGCCGATGAACGGAGGGTCACATGGTCGTTACGCATCGTTGTCGCCCCTTTCTGTGCCGTCAGCCCTGAAACGATTGACTTTGGTTGCTGTGACGCGGAAATAGCTGAGCTACGCCCGGATGCCTGTGGCAGACCACCCGGACGGGTCAGAGAGCCCTACCCGAGCGACGGGGCCGTCGCTCATCGTGCCGAGCTGCCGCCGTCTGAGCCGATACCGTGAGGCAACTAGCCTGAACCGGTAGGTTGTGCCCGGGCGTAGGTACGACGTGAGGATCTCTCTGGTGGCCGATGAGGCTCGATCGAGCGTCCCCCGGCCCGAACGATGGCAAAATAGTTCGGACCCGGTGCCGCCGACTCCCAGTATGGGCGAGGGACCTTCCGACGTCGAGTTGGTGCGACGGCTCGGGGATGCCGATGGGGCCGCACTGTCTCAGCTGTATCAGCGCTTTGGTCGGCCGTGCTACTCGCTGGCCCGCCGCATCTGTGCTGACGAGGGGCTGGCTGAGGATGTGGTGCAGGAGGTGTTCCTGACGCTGTGGCGCGATCCGTCCCGATTCGATCCAGCGCGGGGCGGCTTCGCCACCTGGCTGCTCACGCTCATTCACCACAAGGCGGTGGATGCGGTGCGAAGAGAGAGCACCATCCGTCGGCGTACGGTCGCTGCGCCAGAAGCGGGCGAGGACTGGTCGCCAACGCCGGTCCCGGGTGCCGATCAGGCGGCGATGGCCCGTGTCGCAGCCGGGCAGGTGCGTGCGGCGCTTCATCGTCTACCAGTCGACCAGCGGCAGGTGCTCGCGCTCGCCTACTTCGGCGGACACACTCAGCGTGAGATCGCGGTTCTGACTGGTGTGCCACTAGGTACGGTGAAGTCCCGCATGTTCACCGCTGTGCAGCGGCTGCGGTCGCTGCTGGCCGATCAGTTGGGGCCGGACACGTTGATCGCCGAGGCGCGCGTGGTGAGAGAGGCGAAGCGATGAACGACCAGCAGCACCCGGCTGCCGGCTGTCCGCATCGCGACTTGGCGGTCGGGTGGGCGTTGCACGCCCTGGAACCGGCCGAAGAATCTTTGATCGCCATACACATGCCGGAGTGCCCGACCTGCATCAAAATCGCCGCGGAGACCGAGGAAGTTGGCGCCACGCTCGGCCTTTCGGTGCCGGAGGCAATCCCCAGCGCCGAGCTGGAGCAGCGGATACTGAGCGTCACAGGTGCCAGCCGGATTGCGCCGGTTGTGCCAATGGCATCCTCGACAGGAGGGGGACGAGACATCACCAAAGCATCGCGGCAGCGCGTTCGGGAACTGGTTGCAGCCGCGGCAGTGATCCTGGTAGCTGCTGCGGTGGTACTGGGCGTCCGTGTGGTGCAGCTCAGCGGCGAGCTTAACCAGGCACAACGCCAGGTCACAGGGATGTCCGAGGCGATACAAACCGCCGCGGACCCGGCGTCGATACGGGTGCCACTGGTCGCCAAGAACGGCAGTGCTGTGGGCATGGTGCTCGCCAACCAGGACCAGGTCGCGGTTGTCACCACCCGCCTGCCTAGCAACAGCGAAGACCACACCTACGTTCTATGGGGTCTTAATGGGGGAGTGCCAGTAGCGCTGACGGCTTTCGACGTAGCGCGAGAGGCACCTGCACCGCACGCGGTACCCGCAGCCGGCGCGCCAAAGAAGTTCACCGGCTACGCGGTTTCCCTCGAACCGGGTCGGCGCGCCCCCGCGACGCCGACCGATGTCGTGGCGAGCGGACAGGTGACACGCTGACGGTAGCCGAGAAGTCACCCCGCAGCTCCACAGATCGAGGTGGCTACAAGAACCGGTTCACCACGTTCCGGGGCTGGGTGCGCCGCAGGCCAAGTCTGAATCTCGCCTACCGGATCGTTGTGGGTGTGGTCGGCGCGGCGGTGCTCGCCACCGGCATCCTTGCTATCCCGTATCCAGGACCCGGGTGGCTGATCTTGTTCGCCGGCCTGGCGATCCTGGGAACTGAGTTCATGTGGGCCAAGCGGGCGCTGCGCTGGACTCGCGCACGCTACGACGCCTGGACCGGATGGGTGCGCCGGCAGCCTGCCGTCGTCCGGATAGGAGTGATCGTGCTGACCGGGGCCATCGTCCTGGTCACCCTCTGGCTGGTGAACGCCTTGGGCCTGGTCGCCGGATGGGTCGGCCTGCACTGGGATTCGGTGCAGTCGCCGCTGACCTGATCCTGTAGGGTGATGCCGCTACCGTGGTCAGCAGGGGGCGATTAGCTCAGCGGGAGAGCGCTTCGTTCACACCGAAGAGGTCACTGGTTCGATCCCAGTATCGCCCACCGGTTCGACCATTGTGCGAACCACCCTTCCTGAGGCTGTAGTCGCTGGTGGAGCGGCTACAGCCTCAGTGTTTTCCGTGATGGTGGTGTTGGTGGCGGGGGGTTGGGGGATGCGGAAGACGGGGATGAT
>JAODNG010000408.1 GCA_025465385.1 Pseudonocardiales bacterium | reverse complement strand
CCTCGACGCGGCGCCAGGCAGACGGTTCGAACAGCTCGGAGACCATGCGGCACGCTAGCGTGCCGGTGAGTGGCATTCGGTGCTGGAACACTGTTTCGCACTCGGAGGGTGAGTGGGCAGCCGCTGGGGCGCGAGGCGGTTCTAGCCGCGTCCGGTCTTGGGCGCTGCGCCGGAGCGGGGGAGCGGCTCTGAAAGGTAGCAACGGTGACGTCTGTACCCGGAAGTACCCGAAGGGCGTCACGCATTCGCAGTCCCGGCCGGCTGGCCGCAGTGCTGATCGCTGTGGGGTTTCTGACGGTCTGCACACCCGTCGCCACCGTCAAGGCGGCTGGTGAGGCAGGCTGTACGTTGATCTCGCCGATAGGACGGACGTGTGGCCCCTTACCCCCGGTATACCCGGTCGCAGGGCATGCTGATCACTTGTGAACCCGTCCACCGCGCTGGCCACGGTGCTGGTCGACGAGTTGGTGCGGTGCGGGGTGCGCCACGCCGTGCTCTGTCCGGGGTCGCGCAACGCGCCGCTGTCCTTCGCCCTGCATGCGGCCGAGCAGGCCGGGCGGTTGACGCTGCATGTCCGGATCGACGAGCGTTCTGCAGCGTTTCTGGCGCTGGGCTTGGCGCTGCGTTCCAATCTGCCAGTGCCGGTGGTGTGCACGTCCGGGACGGCGGCGGCGAATCTGCACCCCGCGGTGTTGGAGGCCCACCACGCCGGAATCCCGTTGCTGGCGGTCACCGCCGACCGCCCGGCCGAGCTGGTCGGGACCGGGGCGAACCAGACGGTGCGCCAAGCGGGCCTGTTCGGCGCAGCGGTGCGCGCGGCGCCCTCTCTGGCGGCACCGTCGGACTGTGCACAGCACACCCAGTGGCGATCCGCGGTGGACCGGACGGTCGCGACCGCGCGGGGTGCTCTGGGCGGCGGCCCTGGACCGGTGCATCTCAACGTGCCGTTTCGCGAGCCGCTGGTGCCCCCGCCGAGTGCGGCTCTCCAGGATTCTGCGCCGCAGGTGTTGGCGGCTCTTCCAGGCCGGCCAACCAGCGCGCCCTGGACCGCGGTGTCGACCGGTTCACCGCTGCGCGTCGAGGTGGAGCTCGACCTAAGCCGGCGCACGCTCGTGGTTGCCGGTCACGGCGCGCCACCGGCGCCGCCAGGGCTACCGCTGGTAGCCGAGCCCACCGCGTCCGACTGGCCGGACGCGCTGGCAGCCGGGCCGTGGCTGCTGGGCTCGCCGGTGGTCCCTCAGCTGCGACCCGAACAGGTGCTGGTGCTCGGTCGCCCCACCCTGCATCGGTCAGTGCAGCGGCTGCTCGCTGACCCGACGGTTGCGGTCACCGTTCTCACCGACCGTCCGGAGTGGACGGATATCGCGGCTACCGCGGTCGCGGTGGGCACCGCGCTGCGCTGCGTCGGTTCCCCTGATCCGGAGTGGTTGCACAGCTGGCAGCAGGCTGACGCGACGGCCGCCGCCGCAGTGAGGTCCGTCGTGCAGAGCTGTCCCGAAGCGACCGGTCTCGAGGTGGCTCGGTTGCTGGTCGCCGCACTGCCGGACGGGGCGCTGCTGCTGCTTGGCTCGTCTAACCCGATCCGGGACGTGTCGCTGGCCGCCCGGCCGCGGCCGGGTCTGACTGTGCTGGCCAACCGGGGCGTCGCCGGCATCGATGGGACGATCTCCACCGCCACCGGGGCGGCCCTGGTGCACGGCGGACCGGGTTACGCTCTGGTCGGTGACCTGACGTTCCTGCACGATTCGAACGGGCTGTTGGCCGGTCCGGATGAGGACCGTCCGGATCTGACCGTGGTGGTCGCTAACGACGACGGGGGCGGCATCTTTGCGGTCTTGGAGCAAGGAGCCCCGGAGTATGCCTGCGCTTTCGAACGGGTCTTCGGCACCCCGCACGGCACCGATCTGGCGGCTCTGTGCGCGGCGCATCACGTGCCGCACGTTCGGGCGTCGGCCGGCGAACTGGCGGAGGTGGCAGTAGTCCCTGCCCGGGGCCTGCGGGTTGTAGAGGTGGCCACGCAGCGGTCCGGGCTGCGGGCGCTGCATGATCAGATCCGGACCGCGGTAGCGACGGCTGTCGCTCCCTTTGTCGGTGGCAGCGCTTAAGGTCAGTGCCGGGGAGGTAACCATGCGTAAGCGAATTGCATTGCTGATCGGGCCGGTGCTGGCGCTGCTGCTGGTGCTGGTCGCGCTGGCAATCCCGTGGCGGGCCTCGAAGTCCGCTCCGGCGACGCACCCGCGGCCGCCGTCGGCCACGGCGGTGGCTACTGCGCCCCCGGCGGTGGGCGCCGACGGCATCGGGGATCCCTACTTTCCGCGCGCCGGCAACGGTGGCTACGACATCACCGCATACGACATCGCAGTTCGCTACGACCCGCCCACCGACCGGCTCGAGGGCCACACCACGATTACCGCCACGGCCACCGAGAGCCTGTCCCGATTCAATCTGGACCTCCGGTTGCCCGCGTCGGCGGTCACCGTGAATGACCAGCCGGCCATGATGCATCAGGACGGTGGTGAGCTGCAGGTCACCCCGGCGGCACCCGTGGCATCGGGAGCGCAGATGACGGTGCGGGTCGCCTACGCCGGGGTGCCGTCGAATGTCTCTGGCGGACCTGGGGTGCACTCTCCATGGGTGCGTACCGCCGACGGCGCCGTCGCCGTGGGCGAGCCGGATATCGCCGCCTGGTGGTATCCCTCCAACGACCACCCATCGGACAAGGCGACTTTCACGATCACTGCCGTCGTTCCCGCCGGTCTGCAGGTGATATCCAATGGCGCTCTGCTCGGTGGCCCGGAGGCGGCGGGGCCAGGCCTGCAGCAGTGGCGCTGGCAGGAGACCGAGCCGATGGCCACGTACCTGGCTTTCGTCGCGATCGGCAAGTACGACATCGTGCGCCGCGACACCCGTTTCGGGCTGTACCTGGCTGCCTACGACCGGGCCCTCGCTCCGGCGGTCGCGGACGCGGCGCGTGCCTCGGTGGAACAGACGCCCCAGATCGTCGAGTTCCTCTCCGGGATCTTCGGCCCCTACCCATTCCGCCAGCTCGGCGGGGTGGTCCCCGACGCCGGCCTTGGTTTCGCGCTGGAGGACCAGACCCGTCCGGTATACGCGCCGACGTTCTTCGATGACGGCCAGAACGTCACGGTGGTGGTGCACGAGCTGGCCCACCAGTGGTTCGGGGACAGCGTCTCGGTGAGCCACTGGAGCGACATCTGGCTCAACGAGGGTTTCGCCACCTACGCCGAATGGCTGTACTCCGAACGCAACGGCGGCCCCACCGCTGCACAAACGGCAGCGGAGAACTACGCCAGCCATCCCGCCGGCGACGACTTCTGGCGAACCCCGCCGGGAGCTCCGGGCGCCGACGCGGTGTTCAGCAACGCGGTCTATGTGCGCGGCGGGATGGCACTGCAGGCGATCCGAGCCACGCTAGGCGACCAGAACTTTTTCGCCGCTCTGCGCGCCTGGGCCACTGAGCGGGCCGGTGGCAACGGTTCGGTGCAGGACTTCCTGGCCCTGGTCAAGCACGTGTCCGGCAAGAGCGTCGATGCCGTCGCGCAGACGTGGCTGCTCAGCCAGGGACGGCCGCCGGCGTCGCCGGGCTGACGAGCCTGGTGAGTGGGATGTGCCGTAACACGTTATGCACTCACGAGCCCTCCAGAGCGTCGCGGATCGGGACCAGCTTGGCGGCGGCTTCGGCGACCTCGGAGTCGGGATCGGAGCCGGCGACGATTCCGCAGCCGGCGAACAATCGGGCGAACCGCCCGACGACTTGGGCGCAACGCAGTGCGATGCCGAGCTCGCCGTCACCCGCGGCATCCACCCAGCCGACCGGACCTGCGTAGCGTCCGCGGTCCATCGCCTCCAGCTCATCGATCGCGCTGACCGCGGCCAGGGTGGGACTGCCGCCCACGGCGGCAGTGGGATGCACAGCGTCGGCCAGGGTGAGCAGCGGCGGCCCCAGCGGGTGCAGTACTCCGCGGACCTCGGTGGCCAGGTGCAGCACGTTGTGCAGTTCCAGCACGCTGGGTACGGCAGGAACGACCAGCTCGGTGCAAAACGGCCGCAGCGCCTGAGCCAGTGAGTCGACCGCGTAGCGGTGTTCATCGTGGTCTTTGGCCGAGGCGAGTAGTTCGACGGCCAGCGCCCCGGCGTTGGCACCGTCATGCGGCCAGGTGGTTCCGGCCAGCACCCTCGAGAGCACCTCGGTGCCGCGCCGGCGCAGCAGCAACTCGGGGGTCGCGCCGACCAGGTGGTCCACGGCGAATGTCCAGCACGACGGGTACCGTGCGGCCAGCCCATGGAGCAGGAACCGGGGATCCAGCGGTTCATCAGCGACCGCGAGCAGGTCGTGCGCGAGGACCACCTTCGCCGGTGCCGCGCCGTCACGCATCCGCGATACCGCGCGCGCTACCGCATCGCGCCATGCGGTCACCGGTAGCTCACCGTCGAAGTACCGCAGGCCACGGGGGCGGCTGACCGGCACCACTGGACCGGTCGCCCGGCCGGTCTCGAACTCGGTGACCCAGGTTTGGTCGCCGCGTCGGCCGACTATCACTCGCGGCACCACCAGTACCGAGCTGCCCGGGGATTCGTCGAAGGCGAGGCTGGCGAAGGCAACTGGGCCACTGCCCGGAAGACCGACCTCATCCCGAGTGTCGAGCTGGGTGCAGAAGGACGCCCACCAGTCCTGGGCGCGGGCAAAGCGGTGCGGCCCTTCGGTGCACACCCGGGCCACCTCGCCCCAGGCCACCAGCCCCTCACCGGCACGGATCCAGGACAGCACCCCACGAGGGGAGGGCAACATGTCGAGCAGATCGGTACCGCTGCCCGGCACCAGACGCGAGCGCACGACCAGCCGGTCGGTCAGCGGGGCGGTGGTCACGCCACCAGCGTATTAGGGCTAGCCGCCGGAGGCGTGTTGCCCGTCGATCTACCGTCGTGACTGCCGCTAAGCTGGCCAGCGATGACCGCTCTGGTTACCGGGCCCGTTACCGGGTCTCCACGGCAGACCCGCAACCGCCGGCGACGGCCGGTGTGGTGGATGCTGCCTGCCGCAGCGGCCTTACTGACCGGCCTCATCACGCTGGCGCTGGCCGGCGCAGCGCTCGATGACGCGGCCATCGACGCCCGCACCGGGCACGCCACCGCCCAGGTGCTCGCGGTGACGTCGATACGGACTTTGGTGCAGTTCACCTCGCCCGACGGCAAGGTGTACCGCCCCGATGCAGGGCTGGCCTACCCTTCCGGGCTGCAGGTGGGGCAGCTGGTCCGGGTGGAATATGACAGCTCCGACCCGATGGGGCACGTGCGGGTCGCTGGGCGCACCTGGGTGCAGGGCGTGGCTCCAGCATCGATCATCCTCATGGCGTTGTGGGTGCTAGTCGCGCCAGTTAGCTGGTGGTTGCGCCGGCGCCAGGGCCGTGCGCGATAAGTCTGGCGTTTTGCGGGACACCCGCACCCGGGGTCGGCGAGGTACGAGGAGTTCGCCAGGAGTTCCGCGCTGCGACATGGTTACGTGCCGCTACGCCAGCCCGGGCCTGGCACGGTCAGCGCCATGCGCGTCGCGATAGTGACCGAGTCATTTCTGCCTGTTATCAACGGTGTCAGCAACTCGGTGATCCACGTGGTGCAGCATCTGATCCATTGCGAGCATCAAGCTCTGGTCATCGCGCCGGGCGCGGGCCCGGACAGTTACCAGGGCGCTCCCGTGGTGCGGGTGCCGGCTGTGGATCTGCCGGTGGTCGACTCCGTGCCGGTCGGTGTTCCCAGCCGCAAGGTGCTCACCGCGTTGCGTCACTTCGGTC
Organism: Pseudonocardiales bacterium; assembly: GCA_025465385.1. Lineage (GTDB taxonomy): Bacteria > Actinomycetota > Actinomycetes > Mycobacteriales > Pseudonocardiaceae. The sequence goes on along the minus strand of JAODNG010000408.1, from coordinate 30,494 downwards.
CGGACGTGGTCCATCTGGCCTCCCCGGTGATCGTGGGGGCCCGCGGCTTGTGGGCGGCTCGCCGGCTCGGAGTTCCCACTGTGGCCGTCTACCAGACCGACATCGCCGGGTTCGCCGACTCCTACGGGCTGGGGTTCGCTGCCCGTACCGCGTGGCGCTGGACACGGCGGTTACACAGCGGGGCTGACCGTACGCTCGCGCCGTCGACCTCCGCGGTTACCGCCCTGGCCTCGCACGGGGTGCCCCGGGTGCACCGCTGGGGGCGCGGGGTGGACACCAATCATTTCCGCCCATCTCGTCGAGATGAGCGGCTCCGCGCGCAGCTGGCCCCGCACGGCGAGGTGCTCGTCGGCTTCGTCGGCCGCCTGGCGCCGGAGAAGAAAGTCCTGCGGCTGTCCGCACTGCAGGATGTCCCTGGTATCCGGCTCGTCGTGGTGGGTGACGGCCCGGATCTCCGGGAGCTGGCCAGGCGGCTACCCGGTGCTGCCTTCCTGGGGTTCAAGACCGGTGATGAGCTGGCGCAGGCCTACGCCAGTCTGGACGTCTTCGTGCACACCGGGCCCTTCGAGACGTTCTGCCAGGCCGTGCAGGAGGCGCTGGCCTGTGGGCTGCCGGTGATCGCCCCGGACGCCGGCGGTCCGCGGGACCTGGTGACCCACGGCGGCACCGGTTTCCTGCTTCCAGAGACCTTCGACTCGGGCGCTGACGAAGTGTTCGGAGCCGCACTGCGCGCCGCGGTTCGCATCCTGGTCGACGATCCAGGTCTTCGCATCCGGTGCGGTGCGGCAGCCCGTCGCAGTGTGTTGCGGCGCACCTGGCCGGCGGTCTGTGATGAACTGCTCGGCCATTACGCCGCGGTCACCGGATTGCCTGCCGATGCTCGGGTGGTGGCGTGATGCTCATTGCCCAATTGGCGAATTTCTATGGTCCGCGCTCCGGCGGCCTGCGCACCGCCCTGCACCACTTGGGCGCTGGGTACGTCGCAGCAGGTCACCAGGTCGTACTGGTGGTACCCGGACCGCGGCGCAGCGACGAGGTACTGCATACCGGGGTTAGGCGGATCACGCTGCGCGCAGGGAAGATCCCGTACACCGGTGGGTATCGCGCGGTCGATCCGTGCCGGGTCCGGGCATTGCTGGACGGGCTGCGTCCCGATCGGATCGAGGTGTCCGACCGGCTCACCCTGCGTGGACTGGGCCGGTGGGCCGCCGCGCACGGGGTGCCCAGCGTGGTGATCGCCCACGAACGGTTGGACCGGCTGCTGCACCAGTTCCTGCTACCCGGCCGCTCGGCTCGCGGCGTGGCCGACTGGGCCAACCACCGGATGGCGGCTTCCTACGACACGGTGGTGTGCACCACTGGATTCGCCCGCGAGGAGTTCGATCGGATCGGCTCGCGCAACGTCGTCCAGGTCCCGTTGGGCGTGGACCTGGTCACGTTCGCGCCATGGCATCGGGACGAGGCGCTGCGCGCTGAGCTGGGCCGGGGGGCCGAGGCAATGCTGGCGCATTGCGGGCGGCTGTCTCCGGAGAAGCACGTGCAGCGTTGCATCGACACCGTCGCGGAACTGCACGAGTCGGGTCAGCGAATCCGGTTGGTCATCGCCGGCGACGGCCCATGCCGGGCGGCTCTGCAGCGGCGCGCCGCCGGACTGCCGGTCACCTTCCTGGGCTTCGTACCCAAGCGGAGTGATGTGGCTGCCCTGCTCGCCACGTCGGACGTATCCCTCGCGCCGGGGCCGCACGAAACGTTCGGGTTGGCGGCGCTGGAGGCGCTCGCCTCGGGCACTCCCGTGGTGGTGTCATGTTCCTCGGCGTTGTCCGAGATCATCCGCCCTAGCTGTGGTGCCGCCGTCGCGGATCACGGCCGAGCTTTCGCCGACGCGGTCAGCTGGGTGCTCCATGCGCCCGAGGAGGCCCGCAGGGCGGCCGCCCGGGCGCGCGCCGAAGACTTCCCCTGGCCTGTCGCGGTGACCGGCATGCTCCAGGCGCTCGGCACTAGTATCGGCACTAGTAACAGCCCAGCAGGCACCGCCAACTGAGCGGCACCGGAACGGCCGGGGCTGTCACCGTAGGGTGAGCGCTGTGCCGAGAGCTGGGTTGGACAAGGACCCCCGCGACGTGGCTGCGATGTTCGACGGGGTGGCTCGCCGCTATGACTTGACCAACACCGTCCTGTCGTTTGGTCAGGACCGATGGTGGCGACGGTGTACCCGGGTTGACGTCGCTGCCGGGCCGGGGGAGCGGGTGCTCGATCTCGCCGCGGGTACCGCGGTCTCGACCGTAGAGTTGGCTCGCGCCGGCGCGTGGTGCGTGGCCGCGGACTTCTCGCTGGGGATGCTGCGCGCCGGCCGGCACCGCAAGGTACCGCTGGTCGGAGCCGACGCGCTGGCGCTGCCATTCGCTGACGGAGTATTCGACGCGGTCACGATCTCCTTCGGGCTGCGCAACGTGGCGGACCTCGACGCCGCACTGGCCGAGCTGGCCCGGGTTACCCGGCCCGGCGGCCGGCTGGTGATCTGCGAGTTCTCGACTCCCATCTGGCGGCCGTTTCGCACCGTGTACCTGGAGTACCTGATGCGCGCGCTGCCGGAGGTCGCCCGGCGGGTCAGCAGTAACCCGGAGGCTTACGTCTACCTCGCCGAGTCCATCCGGGCCTGGCCCGACCAGCCCGCGCTAGCGCAGCGAGTGGCCGCCGCAGGCTGGGTCGACGTTGACTGGCGCAACCTCACCGGCGGCATCGTTGCGCTGCACCGGGCCGTCAAGCCTGCTCACGGGTACTCTTAACCGTGCATCAGCTCCGTCTGCCGATCCCGACCCGGGTCGTTGTGCTGGTGTCCGGTACCGGGACGTTGCTGCAGGCGGTGCTGGACGCCGCTGGCCCGGACTATCCCGCCCAGGTCGTCGCCGTCGGCGCTGACCGGACCGGCACCGTCGGGCTTAAGCGCGCCGACGATCATGGGCTACCCACGTTCGTCGTCGAGCTGATCCAGCACCGGGACCGGGTGGCCTGGGACGCCGCGCTTACTGAAACCGTCGCCGCCTACCGGCCGGATCTGATTGTCACAGCCGGCTTCATGAAGATCCTGGGACGTACGTTCCTAGATCGGTTCGCAGGTCGCATCCTCAACAGCCACCCCGCGCTGCTGCCTGCGTTCCCCGGCCGGCATCCGGTGGCCGCTGCGCTGGCGCACGGGGTCCGGGTGACCGGCGCGACCGTGCACCTGGTCGACGCCGGGGTGGATACCGGTCCGATCCTGGCCCAGCGCGCTGTCGAGGTACTGCCGGATGACACCGAGGCGCGGCTGCACGAGCGGATCAAGATTGTGGAGCGCAGGTTGCTGGTGGAGGTCGTCGCCGAGCTGGCCCGCCACGGGTACACCGTCACCGGACGAAAGGTCTCACTACCGTGACTACCGAGGATCGTCGGCCGGTGCGCCGGGCGCTGCTCAGCGTGTCTGACAAGAGCGGGCTGGTGGAGCTGGCTACCGGGCTGCACGCGGCCGGGGTCCAGATCGTCTCCACCGGCTCGACGGCGACCGTGATCGCCAACGCTGCAGTGCCGGTGACCCGGATCGAGGAACTCACCGGTTTCCCGGAGTGCCTGGACGGCCGGGTCAAGACTCTGCACCCTCGGGTGCACGCGGGGTTGCTCGCCGACACCCGCAAGCCCGAGCACGTTGCCCAGCTGGTCGCCTTGGACGTCGCGCCGTTCGATCTGCTGGTCGTCAACCTGTACCCGTTCGAGGCCACGGTGGCCGCCGGGGCCGGTTTCGACGAGTGCGTCGAGCAGATCGATATCGGTGGCCCGGCGATGGTCCGCGCGGCCGCGAAGAACCACGCCTCGGTCGCCGTCGTGGTGGACCCGGTCGCATACGTCGACGTGCTGGACGCCGTCGACGTAGGTGGGTTCACCCTGGCGCAGCGCCGGGCGCTGGCTGTCACCGCATTTCGACACACCGCGGACTACGACATCGCCGTGGCGTCGTGGATGGGATCATCGGACTCGGGCGAGTTTCCGTCCTGGGTAGGCGCCTCCTGGCGGCGCGCGACGACGTTGCGCTACGGGGAGAACCCGCACCAGCAGGCCGCGCTGTACACCGCTGGTGGCACCGGGGGGCTGGCCCGTGCGCAGCAGCTGCACGGCAAGGAGATGTCCTACAACAACTACGTCGACGCCGACGCCGCCTGGCGGGCCGCCTACGACCACGACGGCGCCTGCGTCGCGATAATCAAGCACGCCAACCCGTGCGGCATCGCGGTGTCGGCCGCCGGGGACGTCGCTGACGCGCACCGCAGGGCGCATGCCTGCGATCCGGTGAGCGCATTCGGGGGCGTGATCGCGGTGAACCGGGAGGTCACCGTCGAGCTGGCCGAGCAGGTCAGCGAGGTGTTCACCGAGGTGCTGGTGGCGCCGTCGTATGCCGAGGGCGCCATTGACGTGCTCGCTCGCAAGAAGAATTTCCGGCTGCTGCTGGCTGCGCCCCCCGACAGGAGCGGTGTCGAGTTCCGGGCGCTGTCCGGTGGGCTACTGCTGCAGACCCGGGACGCGATCGACGCGCCCGGTGACGATCCGGCGCGCTGGACGCTGGCTACCGGTGCGCCGGTAACCGAGACGGCGCTGGCCGACCTGGCCTTCGCCTGGCGGACCTGCCGCGCGGTGCGCTCCAACGCGATCCTGCTCGCCGCGGACCAGGCCACTGTCGGCATCGGGATGGGGCAGGTGAACCGGGTGGACGCCGCCCGACTCGCGGTCGCCCGAGCCGGCGGGCGGGCGGCCGGCTCAGTGGCCGCTTCCGATGCGTACTTCCCGTTTCCCGACGGGCTGGCTGTGCTGCTCGACGCTGGGGTTCGCGCCGTGGTACAGCCCGGCGGATCGATCCGCGACGCCGATTCGATCGCCGCCGCGGAGGCCGCTGGGGTGCCGCTCTACCTCACCGGCACCCGGCACTTCGCGCACTGACGCTGGTGACGAGCGCGGCCAGCTCGTCGCGAGTGGGTCCGTCGGGTACGGGTGGGCGCCAGCCGCTGGCGTAAATCTCCCGTGCTCGTGGTTCAACGGCGGCGAGGCTGGCAGGCAGGGCGAGCATGGCCAGGTAGGGTCCGACGACCTTGAGCATCTCGGGGTCGACCGCGGTGGCCGCCATGATCAAATCTGAGGGAAGCGGCCGGGTGAGGTCAACGTCGTGCCCGGACCAGCGCCGGATCAGCTCGGCGTCCCAATACACGTGGTCGGAGAACCACGGCTTGATGTTCTCGGCGCACCAGTGGTCGAACTCCAGGGAGCACGAGGTGAAGTCGCGCCGGTGGTCGTCCAGGAGGCATACCAACCGTTGAGCCTGCATCAGAGAGGTGGCAACGCCCCGTCCGACCGAGGGATTGGTAGTGCACACGGCGTCCCCGACGAAGATCAGCCCGTTCGCAGCGACCTGACCGGCGTGGTTGAGCTGCCCCCGGTAGGTGTTGTACAGCCGCCCGCCGGGCAGGACCGCGGTGATCGGTCGGGACCGGTCCGGCTCGGTCCATGCCGCAAGGGAAGGGATCGCGCGACTGGCGGCTTCGTACACCTCCTGGAATCGCAGGGCCGCCATCTGACGGTCCGTGCTGGCCCGGGCGATGAGAGTGGAGAAGGTTCGGTTGTCGTGGATGAACACGATCGCCAGGTAACCGGGGTAGATGGCCACCATCCCGAATGGAGCGTTCATCGGTCCGTTCTGGGCGCCCGGCAAGAGCTGATGCTGCCGGGACACGTAGGCGACTCCACAGTCGCCGCCCTCGGCCGGTCCACGAAAGGTCCGGGTGGACTGGCCGGCTCGGCCGGATGCGTCAATGACCAGGTCGGCGTCCACCTGGTGGCTGTCCATCCGGACCCCGACGGCGCGTCCTCGCTCGCAGCAGACGTCATCGACGTGACCGGTGGACAGCGTGACGCCGGGCTGCGCCTCGGCGGCTGACCGCAGGACCCGTTCGAAGATCAGACGCCGGCAGCGAACCCCGACCACCCGCCCGGGTTGATCGGGCAGCGTGGTCGGCGCAGCTCCGGCTGCGATCAAGTCATCCCAGACCTCCGGCATCTCGGCGAGAAGAGCCTCCACGACCTGCTGACGGAAACCGTGCGGATGGTGAAACTGCATCACGCCCTTGCGGTTCCACGATCCATCGCGGTCAGGCCCGGGGTCGCGATCGATGACCGTGACCTCGTGCCCGCGACGGGCGAGGGCGATCGCGGTGTAGAGCCCGGTCGGACCCGCGCCGATGACGGCGGTGTGCATGTCAGCCGAATTTACGTTACTGCGCCGATATAGCGTCATCTATTCGGTCGGGATAGTGATCAACTCGACCACGGCACCGGGCTGCAGACCGGTGTGGTGCGCCGCCGAGCCTGCGCGACGGGACACCGCGAGATGTCCCGCCGAATCGATCAGCAGGATCAGTTCCCCTTGTGCCACGTCACCAAAGGTCACTCCGACGAGCACCCGCTGCTCGCCGGCTGGCCACCGCAGCGTCACCGACGCCCCGGCCCACAAGCCGATCGCGGCCAGCTCGGCTGCTCCTGCGGCCAGCGCCACGTTGCCGAAATGGTCAACCGTCACCACCTCGGCGCGGATCCGATTGCCGTCCACCTGGCACACCGGCGCCGGAAGTGTCACCAGCGAAGTCGGGTCGATCGCGGGGCCGAGAGCGTCCGGTGAAACGCCACAGGCCAGATGCGCGGCCGCCGGAGCGAAGACGTCCCGGCCGTGGAAAGTCGCGCTGACGGCTGACAGCCGGTAGCTGGGCTCAACGAGCTCATAAGCGGCGCGTATGCCGCCCAGGGACTGCGCCGCGGGGACCAGGAGCCCGTTGTCCGGGCCGACCAGCACCGCGTCGCCACTGAGCAGAGCCACCCCGCGCCGGGCCGTGCCCACCCCGGGGTCGACCACCGCGACATGCACCGCCGGTGGCAGCCAGGGCACCGTGTCGGCGAGCACTGCCGAACCGTGCCGCACGTCGCCCGGCGTGATCGCGTGCGTCACGTCCAGAACCCGTGCATGCGAGGCGATCCGGGCGATCACCCCGTGGCAGGCGGCCACGAACCCGTCCGCACAGCCGTAGTCGGTGCACAAGGAGATCCAGTCGAAGCCCGCCACGACGTCGAGTGTGCCCGGGTGTGACCTTGACGGTGCCCGACTGCTCGGGTTTACTATGAATCGAACATATGTTCCCCTACGCTGCCTTCCCCGCAGCGGATCCGGGTGCGGTTGTCAGCGCGTACCCACCGTTGGGAGGAGGCCGCCGGATGGCGGTTGCGAGCGTCGCGTCGGTGTTGCACCGAGCACCGGTCGCCCCGGCGTCGACGCTGCAGGAGCGGCTCGACGTCCCGGGCGGCCGGCTGCCATTCCCGGTAGTCGAACCGGTCGCGCCGCTGCTGCCCGGTGGTCTGCGCCCGGGATCGGTGGTCGCGGTGCAGGGCTCGATGGCGTTGCTGCTGACGTTGCTGGCCGCGGCCACCGCGCAGGGGGCCTGGGCTGCGGTGATCGGCGCTGAAGATCTCGGCGTGTTGGCCGCAGCCGAGACAGGAGTGGTGCTGCAGCGGCTGGCGCTGATCCCCCGAGCTGGGCCGGATCCGGCCTCAGTGGCCGCGGCCCTGCTCGACGGGATGGCCCTGGTGGCGCTGGCGGGCACTGAGCGGATATCGCCCGGCGCGCGGCGATCCCTGGCCGCCCGGGCCCGGCAGCGCGGATCGGTATTGCTTCCGCTCGGTCGATGGCCGGGCGCGGACATCGAGCTGGACTGCCGTGTTGAGGCCTGGCATGGCGCGGAGGCCGGGCATGGACGGCTGCGCAGCCGCGAGGTCGTGGTGCGCGCGGTCGGCCGCGGTGCGGCGGCTCGGCCTCGTACTGCCCGTTTGCTGCTGCCCGGTCCCGGCGGTCCGGTGGAGGAGATGCTCGCGGACCTGACTATCAGAGCGGTGGGCTGATGAGGCCGCCTCGGGTGGTGGTGGTCTGGTGCCCGGACTGGCCCGTGGTGGCCGGAGCAGTCGCTGAGGGTTTGGCTTCCCAGACACCGGCGGCGGTGGTAGCCGCGAACAGAGTGCTGGCCTGCTCGGCGGTCGCCCGGGCACAGGGGGTGCGTCGCGGGCAGCGCCGCCGTGAGGCGCAGGGACGGTGCCCGGAGCTGGTCGTGCTCGCCGACGACCCGGACCGGGACGCCCGGGTGTTCGAGCCGGTGGTTGCCGCCGTCGAGGCCCTGGCGCCCGGGGTCGAGTTGGTGCGCCCGGGGCTGGTCGCGGTACCGGCTCGGGGCCCGACCCGGTACTTCGGTAGCGAACCAGCGGTGGCCGAACGGATCGTCGATGTGGTCGCCGCGCAGGCCGGGATGGAATGCCAGATCGGTATCGCCGACGGCCTGTTCGCTGCGACCTTGGCCGCGCATCGAGGTCTGCTGGTGCCACCGGATGGTTCGGCCGGTTTTCTTGCCACCTTGAGCATCGCCGAGCTACACCAGCCTGCCGCTGATCGGGCCGCGCTGGTGGACCTGCTGCACCGGCTGGGACTGCGCACCCTCGGTGCATTCGCCGCCCTACCCGTTGATGATGTCGCCTCCCGGTTCGGCCTCGTCGGGGTGTGCGCGCACCGGCTGGCCCAGGGGCTGGACGAGCGCCCGCTGGCCCGCCGCCACCCGCCGGTCGATCTCACCGTCGCTCGCCGGTTCGACCCGCCGCTGGACCGGGTCGATGCGGCGGCATTCGCCTCCCGGGAACCAGCTCAGCAACTGCACGAGGCACTGGCCACCCGCGGTCTGGCCTGCATCCGGCTCGGAATCAGCGCCTGCACCGAGGCCGAGGAGCAGCTACACCGGGTGTGGCGCTGCGCTGAGCCGCTGACCACATCCGGGATCGCTGATCGGGTCCGTTGGCAGCTCGACGGCTGGCTGACCTCTCGCGGATCACACCGCGGTGCGGGTATCACGCTGCTGCAGCTGATCCCGGAAGAGGTGATCGGTGGGCAGGCCCTGCAACGAGGGTTGTGGGGGGAGTCGGGGGAAGACGACGAGCGGGCCGGCCGGGCCCTGGTCCGGGTTCAGGGGATGCTCGGACCCGAGGCAGTACTCATCGGAGTCCTCGGCGGCGGCCGGAATCCCCATGATCGGGTACGCCTGGGGTCCTGGGGCGAAGACCCGGCTCCGGTGCACGGTGCGGATTCTCCCTGGCCCGGCCGGCTGCCTGCACCGTCCCCATCTCGGGTGCCCGCCCGCCCGCTGGCCGCCGAGGTTTTTGACGATGCCGGACGCGTCGTCGGGGTGAGCGGACGCGGAAAGCTCACCAGCGTGCCGTACCGGATCGCGGTGGACGGGGACCCGCCGCGACGGGTGCTGGCCTGGGCCGGGCCCTGGCCGATCGAGGAGCGCTGGTGGGAGCCTGGCGGAGGACGGCGCTGCGCGCGATTGCAAGCGGTCCTGGACGCCGAACCTGCCGGGCCGCTGGCGGTCCTGCTGGGCTGCGAGACGGGTCGCTGGAAGGTCGAGGGAATGTACGAGTAACGGTGGCAGACGGCGCCCGCATCGGGCCTACGCATAGGCTTGGCGGTGATGTCATCACTCTACGAGTTGCACTCTCACCGCCCGTTGGAGTCGCCAGTGCTGCTCCTCGCGACGGAAAGCTGGGTCGACGCCGGCCTCGGAGCTCAAGCAGCGATCGCTCACACTCTTGAGAAGATCTCGACAGAGGTGCTGGTGACCTTCAACGCGGACGAGCTCATCGATTTCCGGTCTCGTCGTCCCATCCTGCGGATCTGCGACGGAGTCGTCGATAACCTGACCTGGCCCGAGCTCCAGCTGCGGGTCGGTCAGGATGCTGCAGGCAGAGATGTCCTCGTCCTGGTGGGGCCCGAACCCGACATGGCCTGGCATGCCTTCGTGCGGGCCGTCGTGGACCTGGCCACCCAGCGAGGAGTGCGGTTGGTGGTCGGTCTCGGTGCCTTCGCCGCTCCTGTCCCGCACACCCGTCCGGTCAATCTGATGGCGATCGCCACCACGGCTGAGCTCGCGGCGCAGGTGGGAGTGGTGCCTGGCACCGCGGAGATGCCGGCCGGGATCCAGACCGCGCTCCAAGAAGGCTTTGCCGCCGCGGGCATTCCCGCCATCGGGATATGGGCGCGAGTGCCTCACTACCTGGCTAGCGTCCCGTACCCGGCGGCCTCCGCCGCGCTCGTCGAGGCGCTGGCAGCCGTGGCCGGGCTGGAGCTCGACGCTGCAGACTTGCATGCCGCCGCCGCCAGTGTGTTAGACCAAATCAACGAGACTATCGCCGACAGCGAGGAATACCGTGCGTTGGTGCGCCGCCTCGAGGCCGCATTCGACGGCGAATTGACCGCACCGTTCGACTTCTCGGACCTTCCGTCAGGTGACGAGCTCGCCGCCGAGCTCGAGCGCTTCCTCCGCGGCGAGCAAGGGGAGTAGTAGGGACGTCTGCGGCGGTTTCATCGCCGCGTTGCTCGACGAACTACGGACAGCCTGACTAGTGGCGACTTGTGACCGCGCTGGTGTTCCGGGGGAGGATCGGCTTACCGAACAGCGGCGGCTCTCGGCCGCTTCAGCTTCTGATCGTGGCGGAGGCCTCTACTAGGCGGCACTCGCGGCGGTAAGGATGTCGGCGACCTCTGAGGGTTGTGTGATCGGGGCATAGTGGCTGGCTGCGATGGTGCGCGGCAGCCGTCGCCACGTCTCGGGGTCAACCGGGCGTCGGTGACGACAACCTGCAGCGGCTCGTCGGGTTGGGTGGCGTAGGCGAGTACCGCCGGCACCTGTGCCGGATTCAGGTCGGCCATCAGCAGAGCGTGCTGCACAGCAAGCACGTCGGGGTCGGTGGTTCGTGGGTTGATCCGCGAGACCCAGGTACGCCCGGGTTGACCGAGAAAGGAGATCCGCCGAGCCCGTCCAAGCGGGCTGTCAGGCGCTGGCGCGGTCGGAGCGTAAGCGAGCACGATCGGGGAAGCGACGCAGCAGTACGCGCTCAGGTAGACGATCCGGGCCAGCTGTTCCGGGGCGGTGTTGGCGACCCGGGTCAGGGTGCTGCCGCCTAGGCTGTGGCCCACTAGAACGACCGGGGCCGTGCTCGGCGATCCGCCAAATGATGCCTAAGGTGTGTTCGGCGTAGTCGTCGAGGATCAGCCCGGCCAGCGGTGAGGCGGCGGTGGCGAGCTGGTCGAGGTCCTGGGGGCTGCCGTAGCCGGAGGGAACACGGTGTCGAACCCGTGCCCGGGCAGCTCAATGGGTAGGGCACGCTGACCGCGCAGCATAAGTTCTCGGATCAGCGGGTTCCACCGGAACGACATCGCTCCCGAGCCGGTCACCAGCACGAACGTCGGGTCGCCATTGCTCACAGCAACGGATCCTGCCCTGCCGATTCGACGACCAGGACCCGAAACTTCTTTGGAGTCCGACGGGCAGCCGCGTTGGCGGTTGGCCGTGACTTCGGAAGTCCTGAGCCGGATCACGCGCTGCCCGCGCGGGCCGATTGCCTACGTCGGCGGGCAACTGGCTACTGCGACGCCCAAGCAGCCTCCGTCAGATGTGGTAGAATCGAACACATGTTCGATATGAGTCAAGTCGAGGAGCTGCCCGTTGTGGGTATCCCGGTCGATGAGGACTCTTTCGACCCGGCTTGGCTGGATGAGGCTGCCTGGCTGACTGAGGCCTCGGGACCACCGGAGGCAGCCCAGCCGCCGGTGTCGGCGTGCGCCCCGTCGGGGTGGCTGGCGTTGGAGTTGGATCACGGCTGCGCTGATCTAGCTGCGCTGTCCGATAGCGAGTTGATTGACGCGGTGATCGGATTCGATCGCGTGGCCTCGTGGGCGTTGGCGCGTCAGGCAGTATTGCTGGCCGAGTTCGCCCGACGCCGCCCGGAAGATCATCTGCTGGCGACCAATTCGGATACCCCGTCGCGATGCAGTGAATTCGCTCCGGATGAGGTGGCCTTGGCGTTGCGGTTGTCGCGGATGACCGCGACCGGGCGGCTGGTGATGGCCCAGACCCTGGTCGCGGAGTTGCCCGGCACTCTGGCCGCGTGGGAGGCCGGGGCGATCGATTCGCTGAAGGCGAGGGCGATCACTGAAGCCAGCTATCTGCTGGCTCCTGAGCTGCGGGGAGCCTTGGAGGCGCGGGTGTTGCGCCGCGCCGGGACCCAGACGATCGCTCAGTTGCGGGCTGCGCTGACCCGTGCGGTGCTGGCGCTCGACCCCAAGGGGGCAGCCGAGCGTCACCAGTGGCGGCGCCAGGACCGACGAGTGGTGGTGTCCCCCGACGAGGAGGGCATGGCGTCACTGTGGGCGTTGCTGTCGGCTTCGGACGCCACCGCCGCCTACCAGCGGCTCTGTGACCTTGCGCGCGGGTTGGGTAGCGACGACCGCGGGATGGACGCTCGGCGTGCCGACCTGCTCGTCGAGCTGCTCACCGGACGGCGCTGCGCAGCTACCGGCTCCTGCATGGACCAGCGGTGTTCCGGCGACTGCCGCTGTCCTGACGATGACTGTCCCGACGATGCCAGCGGTACGGCATCTCCCGAGACCACACCGGACCCGGTCTCCGACTCCGCAAGCCAGGCCAGCTCCTCCAATCCTGCCAACGCACCGAGCCCAGGTGGCCATTGCTGCGAACCCACCCGCGCGACCGGACCGGGCAAACCGCTGATCTCCGTGATCGTGCCGATCACCATGCTGCTGGGACTGAATGAACAGCCTGGGGAACTGGTCGGCCACGGACCTATTCCCGCCGAGCTGGCCCGCGAGATCGCCGCGCAAGGCACCTGGCGGCGACTGCTGACCGACCCGGTCTCGGGCACCCTGCTCGACTACGGCCGCACCACCTACACCCCACCGGCCAGCCTGGCGGACTTCGTCCGCGCTCGCGACGTGTTCTGCCGCAATCCGATCTGCCGTCAGCCCGCCGCCCGGGCCGACCTCGACCACACCATCCCCTACCACTCCGACGGCACCACCAGCGAACACAACCTGCACGCCAGTTGCCGCCATCACCACCGGCTCAAAACCCATGCCCCCAGCTGGCAGGTCGAGCAGCATCTCGACAGCACCATCACCTGGACCACTCCCACCGGTCACAGCTACACCAGCCATCCCCACGACCATCGACCCGGCACGCACCCTCCATCCGGCGACGACCCGCCCCCCTTCTAGGTCCACATCATGGGCTGGAACAACCCGCCGGTGCAGTGGGCGGATTTGGAGCGGGCGCTGTCCGGGCGGACTGCCGGCAGATCCGGGAACCGCGACAAGAAGCAACCCGGTGACGGGGGGGACAGTCCGGCGTGGACACGTCACCGGGATCGCTACGAGCCACCGTCACTGCTCACCTCGACCCAGCTCCCAGAGACCCAGCTCCCGGAGATTCAACCGCGGATTCCCTATGCCGAGCTGCACTGTCACTCCAACTTCAGCTTTTTGGACGGGGCCAGTCATCCCGAGGAGCTGGTCGAAGAGGCGGCCCGGCTGGGATTGGACGCGATCGCGATCACCGACCACGACGGGATGTACGGGGTGGTGCGCTTCGCGGAGGCGGCCAGGGAGCTGGGTATCAAGACCGTATTCGGGGCGGAGCTCAGCCTCGGCCTTACTTCACCGCAGAACGGGATACCCGACCCGCAGGGCGAGCACCTGCTCGTGCTGGCCCGCGACCCCGAGGGTTACCGCAGGCTGTCCCGGGTGATCAGCGACGCCCAGATCGCCGGGAAAGAGAAGGGTAAGCCGGTGTATGACCTCAACGCGGTAGCCGCCGCCGCGGGTGGGCACTGGGTGGTGCTCACCGGTTGCCGCAAGGCCGCAGTGCGGGCAGCGCTGGAATGCGAGGGGCCGGCCGCCGCGGCCACTCAGCTTCGCCGGCTGACCGAGCTGTTCGGCGCGGGACATGTCGTCGTCGAGCTCACCGCCAACGGGCTTCCGGACGACACCGAGCGTAACGACGCGCTCGTGGCACTGGCCGCGGCGCAAGGGCTGGATATCGTCGCCACCACCGCCGCGCACTACGCCACCCCCTCGCGGCACCGGCTGGCCACCGCACTGGCCGCGGTCCGGGCTCGGCGCAGCCTGGACGAGATGGACGGCTGGCTACCGGCCGCGGCAACAGCACACCTACGCTCCGGAGCCGAGATGGCCGACCGGTTCGCCCGCTGGCCTGGGGTCGTCGAACGGGCCGCCGCGCTGGGCCGGGAGTGCTCTTTCGACCTCCACCTGGTGGCGCCGGACCTGCCGCCGTTCGCCGTCCCCGACGATCACACCGAGGCCAGCTGGCTGCGCGAACTCACCTGGGTCGGCGCGACCACCCGCTACGGCAGCTACGACGAGCGTCCCGGTGCCTACCACCAGATCGAACATGAGCTGGCCGTCATTGAGGAAAAAAACTTCCCCGGCTACTTCCTCATCGTGCATGACATCGTGGGATTCTGCCGGCGAGCCGACATCTTCTGCCAGGGTCGCGGGTCGGCGGCTAATTCCGCGGTCTGCTACGCGTTGGGCATCACGAGCGTCGACGCGGTGGCGATGGACCTGCTCTTCGAACGGTTCCTCGCCCCGGATCGGGACGGCTACCCCGACATCGACCTGGATATCGAGTCCGACCGCCGAGAAGAGGCCATCCAGTACGTCTATGAGAAATACAGCCGGGACTGCGCTGCCCAGGTCGCCAACGTGATCACCTACCGGGCCCGCTCCGCGGTGCGGGATATGGCCAAGGCGCTGGGCTATTCGACCGGCACCCAGGATGCCTGGGGCAAGCAGATCGACCGCTGGGGGCCGCTGAATCGGACCACAGATGACACCGAGATCCCCGAACCGGTACTAGCCCTAGCCACCGAGCTGGAGGGATTCCCTAGGCACCTGGGCATCCACTCCGGTGGCATGGTGATCTGCTCCCGGCCGGTGGCTGAGGTCTGCCCGGTGGAGTGGGCACGGCGGGAGAACCGCTCGGTGGTGCAGTGGGACAAAGACGACTGTGCGGCTGTCGGGTTGGTCAAGTTCGACCTGCTCGGGCTCGGGATGCTTTCCGCGCTGCACTACGCGGTCGATCTGGTGGCGCGGCACTACCGGCACCGGGTGCGGCTTTCGGATCTGCAGCCAACCGACCCGGCCGTCTACGCGATGCTGTCCCGGGCCGATTCGGTCGGGGTGTTCCAGGTGGAGTCCCGTGCGCAGATGGCCACCCTGCCGCGGCTCAAACCGCGGTGCTTCTACGACCTGGTGGTGGAGGTGGCGCTGATCCGTCCTGGCCCGATCCAGGGCGACTCGGTGCACCCCTACATCCGGCGCCGCAACGGCCAGGAGGCCTGGGACTACGACCACCCACGGCTGGCGAACGCGCTGCGCAAAACGCTGGGGGTACCGCTGTTCCAGGAGCAGCTGATGCAGATGGCCATCGACGTCGCCGACTTTTCCCCCGCCGAGGCCGACGAGCTGCGCCGCGCGATGGGCGCGAAACGGTCCACCGAGCGAATGGAACGCCTCCGCGGGCGGCTGTTCGAGGGAATGGCCCGGCACGGGATCCGCGGTGAGCTCGCCGAGAAGATCTACGCCAAGCTGCTGGCCTTCGCCAACTTCGGTTTCCCGGAAAGCCACTCGATCAGCTTCGCCTCGCTGGTCTATTACAGTGCTTGGTTCAAGCATTACTACCCGGCAGCGTTCTGCGCCGCCCTGCTGCGAGCCCAGCCGATGGGCTTCTACTCCCCGCAGTCGCTGATCGCCGACGCCCGCAGGCACGGTGTCACCGTCCGAGCTCCGGACATCAACGCCAGCGGGGTGCACGCCGGGCTGGAACCAGCCGCGGAGGGTGCACCGGAGCAGGCGGTGCGGCTGGGACTGGCGATGGTGCGCACGATGGGCCAGCCACTGGCCACCCGGTTGGTCGAGGAACGGCAGGCGCACGGCCGCTACCGCAGCATCGCTGACGTCGCGCACCGGGTGGGGCTGACCACCGCCCAGGCCGAGGCGCTGGCCACCGGTGGGGCGTTCGACGAGCTGACCCCGCAACGCCGGCAGGCGCTGTGGTCCGCCGGTGCGGTGGCCGCGCAGCGTCCGGACCGGCTGCCCGGCACCGCAGTTGGAGTCATCGCGCCCCCGCTTCCCGGGATGAGCGCGCTGGAACTCGCCGCGGCCGACGTCTGGGCCACCGGGGTCTCGCCGGACAGCTTCCCCACCCAGTTCCTCCGGACCGACCTGGCCAGGCTAGGTGTGGTGCCCGCCGCCCAGCTGGGACAGCGCGACGACGGGCAGCGGGTGCTGGTCGCCGGTGCGGTGACGCATCGGCAGCGCCCGGCCACCGCGGGCGGGGTCACGTTCCTGAATCTTGAGGACGAGACCGGCATGGTGAACGTGATCTGCTCACCGGGTTTCTGGGTGCGATACCGCACGATCGTGCGGGCCTGCCCGGCGCTGCTGCTGCGCGGCCGGTTGCAGATCGCCGAAGGAGTGATCAACGTGCTCGCTGAGCATGCCGCAGCGCTGGACATGCGGGTGCGCTCGAACTCCCGTGACTTCCGATGAGACCGGTCATCCAGCGTGGCAGGTTGATCACCATCGGTGTGCCCTGCGCGACGCAGTTGTCGTCTATGACACACAGGCCGTGATCATGGTGGGAAGCGAGGCCGGGTGGGCCAGGAACCCGTATCGGGCCGCCTGAGAAAGTGCAGGCATGTCCGAGATCGTCGAAGAAGATTTCACCGAGACGGATTTCACCGACGCGGTCTTCGCCGACCAGGAGTGGGAGGGGCGCTGCTTCGTCGGCTGCCGGTTCATCGACGCCGACCTGCGTGGGCTGTGCACTCGCAGCTGCCGATTCACCAGCTGCGACTTCACCCACGCCGACCTGGGTGCCTCGCAGCACCGCGCGACGGCGTTTCACAGCTGCACCTTCCAGCGCACCACGCTGACCGACTCGGTGCTGGAACACTGCTCCCTGCTGGGCAGCACACTCAGCGACTGCCGGCTGCGGCCGTGGACGCTGCGGGAAGTCGACCTGCGTCTCACCGGCCTCGGACATGCCGATCTCCGCGAGGTGGCGCTCGCCGGGCTCAAACTGACCGAGGCGAATCTGGTGCAGGCCGACCTGCGGGGCGCTGACCTGTCCGGAGCGGACCTCACCGGCGCGCGGTTGCTAGGCGCCCGGCTGGAGGGCGCCGACCTCCGCGGGGCCCGGCTGGACGCCGACGCCCTGGTGCAGGCGCGGCTGATCGGCGCCCGGATCGACGTGGACACCGCGATCCGGTTCGCCGCAGCGAACGGGCTGCGGGTGGATCTCGGGACGTAACGGGCGTGATGCGAGGATGCATCCGTGACCGCGGTGGTACTGGACGGCAAAGCGACAAGGGACGAGCTCTTCGCGGACCTGCGGACCCGAGTGGCTGCGCTGCGCGGCAAGGGAATCACTCCTGGACTCGGCACCGTCATCGTCGGCGATGATCCCGGCTCGCATGCCTACGTGCGGGGAAAGCACAGCGACTGCACGAAGGTCGGCATCGCCTCGATCCGCCGTGACCTGCCTGCGACTACGACCCCCGACGAGCTGTTCGCGGTGATCGACGAGCTGAACGCGGACCCGACCTGCACCGGTTACCTCGTGCAGCTGCCACTGCCAGCCGGTCTGGACACCGGTGCCGTGCTGGAGCGGATCGACCCGAGCAAAGATGCCGACGGCCTGCACCCGGTCAACTTGGGGCGGCTGGTGCTCGGTGAGCCGGGACCGCTGCCCTGCACCCCGCGCGGCATCGTGAAGTTGCTGCGTCGCTTCGACGTACCACTGGCTGGCTCACGGGTCACCATTGTCGGCCGCGGCATCACCGTCGGTCGTCCGTTGGGTTTGCTGCTGACCCGGCGCAGCGAGAACGCCACGGTCACGCTGTGTCACACCGGTACCCGTGACCTCGCGGCCGAGGTGTCCCGCGCCGACATCGTGGTGGCCGCAGCCGGACGACCCGGACTGATCACGGCTGATCTAGTCAAGCCGGGGGCCGCCGTGGTCGACGTCGGGATCACCCGCACCGACGGCGGGCTGGCCGGGGACGTCGATCCGGCGGTGGCCGAGGTCGCCGGATACCTGGCACCGGTTCCGGGCGGGGTGGGACCGATGACCAGAGCGATGTTGCTGGTCAACGTCGTCGAAGCCGCCGAGCGGGCCGGTGCATCATGACCGCCCGGACGAGCCTGCGGCCACAGCTGGCGTTTGGTCTGGTCCTGGCCGTGATGGCGCTGGCCATGGTGCGCATCACGGAGTACCACTGGCGGGAGGGCACAGTGATCATCGGCGGTGCGCTGCTGCTGGCCGCGGGATTGCGGGCGGTGCTCCCTCCTGAGTGGACCGGGTTGCTCGGGATCCGCCGCCGCGCCTGGGACGTGGGGATCTACGGCACCTTCGGCCTGCTGATGCTCGCCGTGGCGCTGACGATCACCGGAGGACCGCTGACCGTAGGGTGAGCTCAGCAGAAATTGATCACGGGAGGATCGATGGCACGTTCCGGCACGGTCGCAGTCATCGGGGCCGGCTTCTACGGCTCGACCACTGCGCAGCGGCTGGCCGAATACGACCTGTTCGACACGGTCGTGCTTACCGACATCATCGAGGGCCGGCCGGAGGGCTTGGCGCTGGACATGAACCAATCCCGACCGGTGGAGGGCTTCGAGACCAGAGTCGTCGGCCAGACCACTGGCCGCGATGGTTCCGGCTATGCCGCGATCGCCGGCAGCGATATCGTTGTGATCACCGCCGGGGTACCCCGCAAGCCGGGGATGAGCCGGATGGACCTGATCGACGTCAACGCCCGGATCGTCCGGCAGGTCGCGGAGAACGTTGCCGAGCACGCCCCCGACGCGGTCGTCATCGTGGTGTCCAACCCGCTGGATGAGATGACCGCGCTGGTGGCGTTGGTCACTGGGTTTCCTCAACACCGGGTGATGGGTCAAGCCGGGATGCTCGACACCGCGCGGTTCACCAACTTCGTCGCCGAGGAACTCGCCGTCCCGGTGTCCTCGGTGCGCACCCTGACGTTGGGCTCGCACGGCGACACCATGGTCCCAGTGCCCAGCGCCTGCACGGTTGATGGTGCACCGCTGACCGACCTGTTGCCCGCAGACAAGATCGAACAGCTGATCACTCGCACCCGAAACGGCGGAGCCGAAGTGATCGCCCTGCTCCAGACCGGATCGGCGTATTACGCACCGTCTGCCGCGGCGGCGCGCATGGTGCGCGCGGTGCATGAGGATTCCGGTGCCGTGTTGCCGGTCTGTGCCTGGCTGGATGGCGAGTACGGGATCTCCGATGTTTACCTGGGCGTTACCGCCGAGCTGGGTCGCCGTGGGGTAAACCGAGTGGTGGAAATCCCGCTGACCGCGTGCGAGCTCGCGCAGCTCAAGCAGGCCGCGCAGGCCGTCGCGGCTAAACAGGCCGACGTGCGCGATCTATGATCGGTGGTAATTCGCGACAGGAGAGTCCGTTCTCGTGGACAAGATCAAGGTAGTGGGAACCGTCGTCGAGCTCGATGGCGATGAGATGACCCGGATCATCTGGCAGTTCATCAAGGACAAACTGATCCTGCCCTACCTCGACATCAACCTCGACTACTACGACCTTGCCATCCAGCACCGCGACGCTACTGACGATCAGGTCACTGTCGACGCCGCGCATGCGATTGCCAGGCACGGGGTGGGGGTCAAATGCGCCACCATCACACCCGATGAGGCGCGGGTCGAGGAGTTCGGCCTGAAGAAGATGTGGCGCTCACCCAACGGCACGGTCCGCAACATTCTCGGCGGAGTGATCTTCCGTGAGCCAATCATCTGCTCCAACGTCCCGCGCCTCGTGCCGCACTGGACCGAGCCGATCATCATTGGCCGGCACGCGTTCGGCGACCAGTACATGGCCAGCGATTTCACCGTTCCAGGACCAGGCACGGTGACGATCACCTACACTCCCGACGACGGCCGGGCACCGCTGGAGATAGAGGTAGCGAGGTTCGGCGAGGATGGCGGCGTCGCGGTCGGGATGTTCAACCACCGCAAATCCATCGAGGATTTTGCAAGAGCATCGCTGCGCTATGGGCTAGCTCGTGAGTATCCGGTCTACCTATCGACGAAGAACACGATCCTCAAGGCATACGACGGCATGTTCAAAGACGTGTTCGCGGAGATCTACGAATCGGAGTTCAAAGCCGACTTCGAGGAACACGGCCTGCACTACGAGCACCGGTTGATCGACGACATGGTGGCCGCCGCGCTGAAGTGGCCCGGAGGCTACGTCTGGGCCTGCAAGAACTACGACGGCGACGTGCAGTCCGACACCATCGCGCAGGGCTACGGCTCACTGGGTCTGATGACCAGCGTGCTGATGACTCCGGATGGCCGGACCGTCGAGGCGGAGGCCGCACACGGCACCGTCACACGGCATTACCGGCAGCATCAGCAGGGCAAGCCCACCTCGACAAACCCGATCGCGTCGATCTTCGCCTGGACCGGTGGCCTGCGCCACCGTGGCACCCTGGATTCGACTCCCGAAGTAACCCGGTTCGCGCAGACCCTGGAGCGAGTCTGCATCGGCACCGTCGAGAGCGGCAAGATGACCAAGGATCTGGCATTGCTGGTCGGCCCGGAAACCCCGTTCCTGACCACCGAGGGCTTCCTCGATGAGCTCGACCGGGGATTGCAGGACGCCATGTATGAGATCGTCACAGCGTCGCCGGTGGAAAGTAGGTAGGTAGGTTTGACCAGGCAGCGGTGGATCATCTTAGGAGTCGTATTGGTGGGCGTACTGCTGCTGATCTCCGAACACAGCCGCAACAACCCTGGCAGCACCAGTACCAGCAACGGTGCGGGTCCGTGCACGGTCACGGTCACCGCGGACTTGCTTAATGTGCGATCGAGTCCCGACGGCGGTGCACCGGTGGTGGATACGTTTGACAAGGGCGCGGTGGTGTCCGCCGACCGGGTTACTCGCAATGGCTTCCGCGAGCTCGGGCCGGGCCGTTGGGCCGCGCAGGATTTCCTCGATCCGACGGCGGACAGTGACTGCGGCTGACCCGACTGCAACAATCGCGGTATGTCGTCTCCTAGCATCGGGCCCGTCGCCGGGCCTGGCACCGACCGTCGCCCCCGGGTGCTCTCCGGTATCCAGCCCACAGCGGACTCCTTTCACCTCGGCAACTACCTGGGCGCCATCCGGCAGTGGGTAGCGCTGCAGGCCGACCACGAGGCCTTCTATTGCGTGGTTGACCTGCATGCGATCACCATCGAGCAGGATCCCGAGAAGTTGCGCCGCCGCACCCGGCTGGCCGCGGCACAAATGCTGGCCCTGGGAGTCGACCCGGATCGCTCCACGGTGTTCGTGCAAAGTCACGTTCCCGAGCACACCCAGCTGGGCTGGGTGCTGGAATGCCTCACCGGGTTCGGCGAAGCCTCCCGGATGACGCAGTTCAAGGACAAATCCGCCAAGCAAGGCGGCGACCGGGTGGGGGTCGCGCTGTTCACCTACCCGATTTTGCAGGCCGCGGACATCCTGCTCTACCAGGCCGACCAGGTACCGGTGGGCGAAGATCAGCGTCAGCACATCGAGCTCACTCGTGACCTCGCTATCCGCTTCAACGCCCGCTATGGCCCGACATTGACCGTGCCGGCGCCGCACATCGTCAAGGGTGCCGAGAAGATCTACGACCTGGCCGAACCGACAGCGAAGATGAGCAAGTCCGCCTCCTCGCCGGCCGGCGTGGTAGACCTGCTCGACGACCCGAAGATCTCCGCTAAAAAGATCCGCTCGGCGGTCACCGACACCGGCCGGGAAATCTACTACGACCCAGCCACCAAACCGGGGATCTCGAACCTGCTGGTGATCTACTCAGCGCTGTCCGGGCGCAGCATCGATGATCTCGTAGCAGCGTATGACGGCAAGGGGTACGGGGCGCTGAAGTCCGACGTCGGTCAGGCCCTCGCCGACTTCGTCACCCCACTGCGCCAGGCGGTGGCCGGCTACACCGACGATCCGGCCGAGCTGGACAAGTTGCTGGCCCGGGGCGCCGAGCGAGCCCGCGACGTCGCCGGTCAGACGCTACGCGCGGTGTACAACCGGGTGGGTTTCCTGCCGCCAACGGGCTGACCGAGGATTGCCTGACTAGCGTAGGAGTGCATGCGGGGAACCAGTCCACAGCAGACGGACGCCAAGCCATCCCTGCTGCAGCGATACCGGCTGCGTTACTCCTGGTTGGACCATTTAGTACGCGCCGGCCAGTCCTACACCGCCAACCACGGCGACCATTACGCCGCGGCGATCACATTTTTCAGTGTGCTCTCGCTGGTGCCGCTGTTGATGATTGCCTTTGCGGCGGCGGGTTTCGTGCTCGCCGATGACCCGCAACTGTTTCACCAGTTACAGGATCAGATCCACTCCGCGGCGCCGGCGGGATTGGGTGCGACTCTCGACCAGGTCGTTGAAGGGGCGATCAGATCACGCAGAGGCGTGGGGATCGTAGGTCTAGTCGGAGCGCTGTACTCCGGGCTGGGTTGGATGGGCAACCTCCGCGAGGCGCTCACCGCCCAATGGACGGGAGAGCAGCCGTCCGAATCGGACGGCTTCCTACGCACAAAGGTCTTTGACCTGCTGGCGTTGTTCGGCCTGGGACTGGCGCTGATGGCGTCCTTCGCGCTGACCGGTATCGGCACCGCGTTCGCCAGCGTCGTGCTCAACGCGTTAGGACTGGGGCAGATCCCCGGTGCCCGGCTGGTGCTCGTCGCCCTCGCCGTGGCGGCGTCGGTGGCCGGCATGTGGTTGGTATTCCTTTGGGTGATCGCGCGGCTGCCGCGGGAGCCGGTACCGCTGCGCAGCGCGACCCGCGCCGCGTGGTTGGGGGCGGTCGGCTTCGAGGTGCTGAAACAGGCATTTGCCATCTACCTGGACAGCGTCACCAACAGCCCCACCGGGCAACTGTTCGGCCCGGTGATCGGCCTGATGGTGTTCGCCTACTTCGTCTCCCGGTTCCTACTTTTCGTCACCGCGTGGGCTGCCGTGGTTACAAAGAACCTACCGCAGGTAGACCTGGCATCCGCGGAGGCTGGCGCGAGCGTCCCCGAGGTCGTGGTCGGGTCGCGTCCGGACGTCCCGCGCTAGTGGCGTTGTGTGCCCGCCATCAAACCCTGACCTAGCGGGCCGGGGTTTACCCCGATGCGCGCACGCCTGGGTTAGGTGTGTACTGAAGGAACG
This sequence comes from Pseudonocardiales bacterium, assembly GCA_025465385.1. Classification (GTDB taxonomy): domain Bacteria; phylum Actinomycetota; class Actinomycetes; order Mycobacteriales; family Pseudonocardiaceae. The sequence goes on along the minus strand of JAODNG010000408.1, from coordinate 7,278 downwards.
GTCCTCACAAACCGGACCTACCCAGTGTCGCTAGGAGACCACCATGCAGACCCTGCTCAAGGTGCTCGGGATCATCGCGCTGATCTGGATCGGGTTCATGGTGTTGGGCGTCGTGTTCAAGTTCCTCATCTGGGCGCTGGTTATCGGTGCGGTGCTGTTCGTCGGGTCGGCCGCCTACGCCGCCGTGAAAAGCAAGTCAGACCGGCAGGCACTCAACCGGTAGCCAGCATTCGCCGGACCAGGTGCATCGCGACGGTCACAGACCGATCGCGGATCTCGGCGCGGTCGCCGGGTAGCACCGGGTCGCTTGCCAGCGCCGTGCCGTCGCTGGTGGTGACGCACACGCACACATAACCGACCGGCTTGGCCTCGGTACCGCCACCGGGGCCGGCCACCCCGGTGATGCCTACGCCGATGTCGGCGCTGAAGCGGTCCCGGGCCCCGTCGGCCAACGCCCGGGCGACCTCCGGTGACACCGCGCCGTGCTGCTCGATCAGTTCCGGCGCCACGCCCAGCAGCTCGGTCTTCGCGGCATTGGAGTAGGCGACCACGCCGCCGGCGACGTAGTCCGACGACCCCGGTTGCTCCGTCAGCCGGGCGGCGAGCAGGCCACCAGTGCAGGATTCCGCGGTCCCGATCCGCCGTCCCCGCAGCAGGCTGGCGAGCTGCTGGTCCAGCGACGCGCCGTCGGTCGAGAACAGGTACCGGGCGTGCCTGGCGCGGATCTGTTCCACGAGCGCATCGCGGATCGCCTCGGCACCGGGCCGATGCCGGATGTCGATCACCAGTTCCGCGCGCCGCAGACAGGTGGTGATCTCCAGCGGCGTAAGGTCCAGCGTCTCGCCCACCTCGCGCAGGGTCACCGCGATCTGCGACTCGGGCAGCCCGAACAGCCGCAGTTGCGCGGACTCGAAGGGCCGGGTTCGGGCCAACACGGCTTTGACGGCCGGGGTGGCCAGGGCCGTAGGCCACATCGTCTGCAGCTCTCGGGGCGGTCCCGGCAACACGATCACGGTGGGTCCGCCGTCGACCTGTACCACCAGCCCGGGTGCGGTACCCACCGGGTCAAGCGCCTGCGCGCCGCGGGGCACCATCGCCTGCTTGCGATTCGCCGCCAGCAATCCTGCCGGATCGAAGCCCGACAGGCGGCGGAACCGAGCGAGGATCGCGGCGATCCGCTGTTCCATCAGCTCGTCGAGCTCGAGTTCCACCCCGGCGAATCCGGCGACTACCTCGGCGGTCACGTCGTCCGCGGTCGGGCCCAGCCCACCGCTGGTGACGATCAGCTCGATGCCCTGATCAGCGAGGAACCGCAGAGCCGCGGCCAGATCCGCCGGCCGATCCCCGACCAGTAGCAGGTGCGCTACCTCGACGCCCAACTCACCTAGCCGCTGGGCCAACCACGGACCGTTGCGGTCGGTGAGCAGGCCGGTGAGCAATTCCGTCCCGGTGACCACGATCCCCGCCCGGACATCGGTGCTGTTACTCACGAGACGCACGCTAGCGCGGCAGGCATGCTTTCCGCTGGGAGGCCATGATGAGATTCCGGCGTACCGCAAGCCCAACCTCACCCAATCCGGGCACGCCGACGCTGATCGGCGTCGACGACCTCACGACTCCGTGGTGGGCGAAGGTCGGCGAGGACATAGCCGGTTCGAGCGCCGGTCGGATGCTGCGTGCGGCACCGGTGGCATTGCGCGTCCTGGTGCGTCTAGCTTGGCAGACCTCGCCGCGATTGACGTTGCTGGCAGCCGTTGTCCAGCTGGTGTCGGGGTGTGCAACGGCGTTCGGGTTGTTGGCGACGGCGAACGTGTTCACCCAGCTGCTGCAGCAGGGCCCGACTCCGCAGCGGGTGCTGGCGGCGCTCCCCGCGCTGATGCTGGCGATGGCCTCCTACGCGGCTCGGGGGCTGCTGGACGCGGCGGTCGGCGCCGTTGAAGCGGTGCTGGCTCCGCGGGTGGAGCTGCGGGCTCAGGACGAGCTGCATGCCGCGGTGATCGGGACGGAGCTGGTTGCCTTCGACGACGCGGATTTCGTGGAGCTGGTGCGTCGGACGTCCGGACGGGGAATTTCCAGCGTCCGCCAGGGGGTGACCGACGCCGGGAACCTGCTCAGCTCGACGATCTCGCTCACCGCCGCGGTCGTCACCGCCGGACTGCTCAGCCCCGTACTCGCACCGGTGGTGCTCCTGGCCGCGGCGCCCAATGGCTGGGCCAGCGTGCGGTCCGCGATGCTGTCCTACGAGTCGTTCGTGCGGATGGTCTCATGCACGCGACGGCTTGGGATCACCGGCAACATGATCACCAGCCGGCGCCAGGCAGCCGAGGTCCGAGCCTTCACCACCCAGGACACCCTGCTGGGCGAGCACCGTCGCATCGGATCCCGAGTGACCACCGAGGCCCTTCGGGTCGAACACCGCAAGACCGCGATCCGGCTGGTCGGGCGGGCTCTGGCAGGGATCGGCACAGCGCTGGCCTACGGGGTGCTCGGCGCGCTGCTCTACACCGGGGAAATGCCGCTGGCCCTGGCCGGGGCGGCTGCGGTCGCGATGCGCACCGCGAGCACGGCGGTGTCCACCACGGTGTTCTCGGCCAACCGGCTCTTCGAGCACAGCTTCTATCTCGACATGCTGACAAGCTGTCTGGCCCAGGCCCGCGGCTACCACCGGCCCGCGGCCCTGCTGCGACTGCCGCGCGATCCACAGCTCATCCAGTTACGTGAGGTGTCCTTCAGCTACCCCGGCAAGGACGAGCCAGCCCTGCATCGGATCAATTTGACGATCAGGCGCGGCCAGGTCGTCGCCCTGGTGGGAGAAAACGGCTCGGGTAAGTCCACCCTCGCCAAAGTGATCACCGGCCTCTACCTGCCCGATGAGGGACAGGTGAGTTGGGACGGCGTGGACATCGCCAAGGTCGACCAGCGTGAGCTGCACTCTAAAGTCGCCGTCGTCTTGCAGAACCCCGTCGAGTGGCCGATGACCGCCGAGAACAACGTTCGCATCGGCCGGTTGGAACGCCCTGATCCAGACGGCAGCGTGCTGGCCGCCGCCGCGCTCGACTCCGGCACCGACGCCGTCGTCGCCGACCTTCCGGGCGGCTGGGGCAGCGTGCTTTCCCGAGAGTTCCAGAACGGATGCGACCTCTCCGGTGGGCAGTGGCAGCGGATCAGTGTGGCCCGTGGTCTCTACCGGGATGCCCCCCTGCTCGTCGCCGATGAGCCCACCGCCGCGATGGACGCCCGTGCCGAGCACGCGGTGTTCCAATCCTTTCAGTCGCTGCGGCAGACCGGTGCCGCAGCGGGCAACGGTTCCGCGGCTCATCGGACCACCGTGCTGATCACTCACCGGCTGGCCAACGTTCGCCACGCCGACCAGATCGTCGTCTTGGACCGCGGCCGCATCACCGAGCAGGGCACCCACCAGGAACTGATGGCCCGCGGCGGCGGGTACGCCGAACTGTTCACCTTGCAAGCCCGGGCCTATCTCGACGGCACCGAACTCGATGGTTTACCGGATCGCGTCTAGCGGTGACGCTTGCGGCAGACCAGTGCACCGAGTGCCGCGAGCACAGCGATCGCCACGCCGATCCACAGCGTCACCGGGAGCAGCGCGCCACCTTGGTCGAATCCGGCCGTCGAGTTCCGGGACGCGGCGTTCACACCGGCACCTGGCGGACCGGGAACCCCGTCCGGCCCGGTCTCGGTTTCGGCTGGGGGAGCCTGGTCCACCAGCTGACCGACTGGACGACCGGGAGCAAGTGCGAATCCGTAGTTGAGGAGCCTGGCCGCCTGCTCTGACATCGACACCGGCCGCTGCTCACCGCGCATCAGCACCACGATCAGGCGCCGGCCGCCGCGCTGGGCGGCGTCGAGCTGAGTATGCCGGGCGTCGTCGGTGAACCCGGTCTTGCCGCCCATCGCGCCCGGGTAGGTGCTGAGCAGCTTGTTGTCGTTGCTCACCACGAACCCGGGCCGCTTGCCGTAGCCGGGAAAGTTCGCCTGCCTGGTTCCCATCAGCTCCACCAGCAGCGGTCGGCTCAGCACCTGACGAAAGGCCAACGCCAGGTCGTAGGCTGACGCGCTCATGCCCGGGCCGTCCAATCCGGACGGGGTCGCGGCGCGGGTATCAAGCGCACCCAGCCGGGCGGCCAACTCGTTCATCTGCTCGACGGTCGCGGTGACCCCGCCCAGCTGACCGGCCAGGGCATGGGCGGCGTCATTACCGGACACCAGGAACAAGGCGGTGAGCAGCTGCCGGACGGTGTAGCGGCCGCCCGGTCCGATGCCGACGCGGCTGCCGTCCTGGTCGGCATCAGCCTGCGTGCCGACTACGACCCGATCGGTGGGAAGCTGATCGGCGGCCAGCAGGGCGGTGAACAACTTCAGCGTCGAGGCCGGACGGTTGCGCGCGTGGGGGTTCTTGGCGGCGAGCACGTCACCGGAGTCAGCATCAGCGATCAGCCAGGACATCGCGCTGATCCCCGCCGGGGGGGCGGGCGCACCGGCGGGCAGTACCAGCCCGCACTCGCCCATCCGGGGGCCCCCCACAGGACGGTGGGGAACCGACATCGGCGGCGGAAGTGCAGTACCCGGAGCCGGGGCTTCTGAGGAGTCGACCGGTGGCGGCGGGACGACCTGCGGGGAGCACGCGGACTGCGCTGCACTGGGTGTCGCGCCGAGCAGGGTCATTGCACCGAGAGCAACGACCAGCGCAGCAAGTAATCGGGATCGGACCATCCGCACCCGGCGAAGGTTAGTCGGACGGCGAGTGAGGATCCGGTAGGGGATGCTCATCAGGGTGAACAGCCACACCAACCGGGACACCGGTAGGGACATCGACTGGGACGCGCTGCGCTGCGCTGCGGTGCAGGCCGCAGCGCTCAGTTACTGCCCCTACTCGCGGCTGCAGGTGGGCGCGGCCGGGCTGTGCGATGACGGCCGGATGGTGACCGGCTGCAACGTGGAGAACGCCTCCTACGGGCTGACCCTCTGCGCGGAATGCACGATGGCCGGGCAGCTGCGGCTGTCAGGTGGGGGCCGGTTCGTGGCGGTGGCCTGCCGCTCCGGCACCGGCGATCTGCTGATGCCGTGTGGACGTTGCCGTCAGCTGCTCCACGAGCTCGGCGGACCGAGCTGCCTGGTGGACACGCCACACGGCATCCGCCCAGTGGGCGACCTGCTACCGGATGCCTTCAGCTTGTGAGTGGGAAACAGTGTTATAGCACTGGTTACCACTCACGAGGCGGCGTCGACGACGACGCCGTTCTCCTCAGGCTCTGGCGCCTTGCGAGCGCGGACCCGACGCTGGGCTGGGCGTGGTGGCGGCGGTGGGGTGGCAGGGAGGGGAGCGGGCGCACCACCGCCCATGATGATTTCAGCGAAGGTGGCCATCGCCTCGTCCAACTGGGCTGTATAGCGGGTCTCGGACTCTTGGTTCGCCTGCCGGACCAGGCCGGACAACGAGTCGACATCGGGCCGGTCGGCCAGCGCGCCATCGAGCACCCCCAGGCGCTCGATGACTGAGCCGATCCGGACACCGACGCCTTCCTCCAACCCATCGAGCCGGGTGGACAGAGTGTCGAGCCGATGGGTGACCGACTCAAGCGCGCCCGCCAGCGACTCGTGCACGCCCTTGTCGACCTCGTCGAGCCGGCTACGGAGTCCGGTCTCGGTGCTGCCAAGCTGCTCGCGCACCGGTCCGTGCACGGCGGCAGGCAGTCCATCGAGCCTGGCGTCCTGCCGGTCGAGGTGGTGATCCAGATCGTCGATCCGCTTGTGCAACCCGGCGATCCGGTCTTCCAGGCCGTCCATCCGGCCGGCGACGCCTTCGAACCGGCCCGCCATCCCGTCCAGCCGTCCACCGAGCTCGGCGAACGGGGTGGCGAGCTTGTCCACGATCGACTCGACGGCACGGCACAACGCGGCGATGGCGTTGTCCTGAGCCTCCAGCTTCGACAGTGCTTCATCGACCCGTTCGGCCAGCACGCTGACCTCGGTGCGGTCCGGCATCTCCGACAGCCGCTTGCGCACAGACCCCAGCGACTCCAACGGAGCCAGCCGGGCGTGGATCTCGTCCAGCGCGTCGAAGATCTGCTGCTGCTCGCTGTCGCGGATCTCGGCGGCGCGCACAAGCATGCTGCGCATCCGATCGAAGGATTGCGTCGCTGTGTTGGTCACGGGCTTGGCCTTCGCTAAGGGGAACGGACCGATCCTGGTGGGCGCGAATCCTAACCATCCCGGCAGCGGCTGCGGCAACCGGGAGACCACGCTGCGCAGTGGTGACCTCCCAGGCCAGATCGCACTATGGCGTACCGCCTGAGACTCAGTGCACCTGCAGCCGGTCCTCGAAACCGCCCACGAGGTTTCGCCAGGAGGCCGCTTCGGCATCAAAGGGAGCGCTGGGCGCGAGCCGGGTCGGGTCCGGCCGCACCAGGAAGGAGACCAGCCAGCCCAGTGGCTCCGAACTGGCCAGCGCCTTGTCCGCGGCGTCCGAGCCAGCCCACCGCTCGGCGTCGGTGATCAGTTCCACAGCCAGCTCCAGTTGTCCGGGATCCACCGTCTCGGGACCGCCGGCGAGGTCGTCGGTCAAGCCGGCGAGCACGTAGGTGTTGCCGTCGTCAACCGCCACTACAAGCTCACGGTCCTGGGCACGCTTGGTCACCTGCGGCCACGTGGACACCGCGTCGAGGTCGTGGCCCTGCGGGTGTTCGGTGAGGTAGCGGACCAGGGCACGCGGCGAACTGAAGACGTCGATGCGTCCGCCGCTGCCGAGAAAGACCGGCGCGTCGTCGAGGTAGCAGCGCAGCGTGTAGTGATCACCGAGATCACTGATGATCCGGATCGGGTCGATGCCGACCTCCGACCAGAACGCCAGCGCAGGATCACCGACGGTCTCGGCTGCGGTAGCCGCCAGGTCCGTCTCCTGCGCCTCGACCGCGGACTCGGCCTCGGAGAGCTCGGTCGCCGCCGCGTCGAGCGCCGCCGCGTCGACGTCAGGGCTGCGAATCACGCCGTCGACGGCATCGATCACCTCATCCCACCGTTGCGCGATCACGGTGCACAACGCATCCCAGTGCCGCGTCCCGTCCCGACCGCTGAAGGCCAGCGTGCCACCGTCGAGCATGGCGAACCCGGCAGTGGAGTCGAGCACCTCGTGGACCACCTCCAGGTCGCAGACATCGGCCAGCGAGCGGGCGATCGACACCACGTCGGCGAGCTCGCCGATCACCCAGGTGTCCGGCGACTGCGCGACCAGTTCGGGTACTCCGACCAGGTCGTAGC
>JAODNG010000377.1 GCA_025465385.1 Pseudonocardiales bacterium | reverse complement strand
CATACACGCCGGAGAGTTTCGTTGATACCGTCACCGCGGCGCTGACCGAAGCGCTCCGGCTACCCGCCCACGAGGCTGCGTACTTCGCGAGCAGAATCCTGGTGTACGCGACGAGCAGCGATGAGCGTCGGCTAGGCCAGTGGGACAATGTCACCTGGAGCGATTTCATCGGTGCCGACAAGATGTCGGAGGAGTACCGCCGGCTACTCGCCGACGGCCTGGTCCGCAACCTGGTGGCGACCAAGTCGCATGAGGCAAGCGCGCATTCGATCGGGTTGATCAGCGAGGCCATCGCGTGGAGCATTCTGGGTCGCGGCAACGAGCCGGGCGGCAGCGTAGATCGTCTGCTCAACGGCTCTACCAGTGAGCAGTTAATCGATCCATGGGTCGCCCACCTGCGCGCTCTCGGTGTCGAGTTCCGGGTGGGTCACAGAGTCGAGAGCCTGCAAATCGCTGAGGAGAACATATCCTCGGTGACGATCCGCGATCCCTCGGGACAACTCCGGAGGATTACCGCAGACTGGTTTCTGTCGGCGATGCCGGTCGAACGTTTCGTGCGGCTGCTCAGCCCCGACGTGCTCGCCGCAGACCCTAGGCTGGAGAGGGCGCGGTGGCTACGCACTGACTGGATGAACGGATTAATGTTCTATCTGCGGCGCAGGTTGCCGTTGACACCAGGACACGTCAATTACGTCGACTCGCCCTGGGCGATCACCTCGATCAGCCAAGCCCAGTTCTGGCAACGTGACTTCCGCGACTACGGCGACGGGACCGTCGTGGAATGCCTGTCTACGATCATCTCCGACTGGGTCACCGCGGGGACCGTCAACGGCAAGCGCGCCAGGGACTGCACCCCCGACGAGATCGCCCGAGAGACGTGGGCGCAGATCAAGGCACACCTCAACGACACCGGCGAGGCAACGCTGACCGACGACCTGCTGCACTCCTGGTTCCTCGACCCCGCCATCACGGGGTCGGGCACTGCCAATGTTGCTAACGACGAGCCACTGTTCATCCAGAACACCGGCTCCTGGGCCCACCGACCTGAATCCATGACGGCTATCGGAAATCTGTTCCTGGCCGGTGACTGGGTCCGCACCAACATCAATGTCACCACGATGGAAGGTGCGAACGAGGGCGCCCGTCAGGCGGTCAACGCCCTCCTCGACGCCGCCGGTTCAGCCGCTTCCCGGTGTAGCCTGCACGGGCTCTTCCGGCCGCCGGAGTTCGAACCCCTTAAAGCGGTTGATCGCACCCGCTACCGTGCGCAGCAGCCCAATCTCTTCGACATCGACCATCCGCCGGAGCCCTGAACCGCGCTCTGACCTAATGGTGTGGTTGCGGAATGCACATACCGGCTGGCGTTCACGGCTGTCTACTGACATCGGACACGCGCTGGTGAAGCCCGTCGGTGGGTTCGGTCAAAATGCGCTGCAGGACACCGGTCCCTGGGTCCGACATCCGCACCGTGTCATCGTCGCCGGCGGAGGCAAGCAACTCCCGTCCGTCCACGCGTATCGCACACACCCCGTTGACCCAGCCGGTGTGGCCCTGCAGGGTGCGTTCCAGGGCACCGGTGGCCGGATCCCAAATTTGCACCGTGCCGTCGGTGCCAGCGGAGGCGAGCAGTTCACGCCCGTCGGTGCGCACCGTGCAGACCGCGTTCACCCGGCTGGTGTGCGCCTTCAAGGTGCGCTCGAGGACACTGGTCGCTGGGTCCCAGATTCGTACCGTGGCATCGTCTCCGGCGGAGGCGAGCAACTCGCGCCCGTCCCCCGGTACCGCACATACCCCGCGAATCCAGCCGGTGTGCCCTTCCAGGATGCGCCCGGGTAGACCGGTAGCCGGGTCCCAGACCCGAATCTGGTCGGTGCCGGCGGAGGCGAGCAGCTCATGCCCGTCAACGTGCACCGCACACACCCCATTCACCCACCCGGTATGCCCCTCCAGGGTGCGCTCGGCAGCTCCGGTGGCCGGGTCCCAGATCCGCACGGTGGCGTCGGTGCCGGCGGAGGCAAGCAGTTCACGCCCGTCAACGTGCACCGCGCACACCCCGTTCACCCACCCGGTATGCCCTTCCACGGTGCGCTCGGCCGCACCAGTGGCTGGATCCCAGATCCGCACCATGTGATCGGCGCCAGCGGAGGCAAGCAGCTCACCCCGCTGCACCCGAACCGCACACACCTCCTCCACCCACTTGGTGTGCCCCTCTAGCGTGTGCACGGGTAGACCGGTAGCTGGATCCCAGATCCGTACCAGGTGATCGGCTCCAGCGGAGGTGAGCAGCTCACGTTGCTCGACCCGTACCGCACACACCCCATTCACCATGTCGGTTCGCCAGCCCAGTAGCGGTTGCGCCCCGACATTGCGGCGCCTCGGACAACGGCGGGGCGCATATCGTTTCCGGTCATGGCGCGGAGGTGACGGAGTGTTGGCTGAGTAGTTGCCGTGCTGCGGTGGTGATGGCTTCGGCGTCGATTCCAGCGGCGTGCATCAGTTCGGCAGGTTTGCCGGAGACGGGCATGGCACTGACGGCGAGCGCGCGGATGGGTGGACGTTGGGGGTGCGTGGCCAACGCGCTGAGGACGGCCTCGCCCAGGCCCCCTTCGGGCCAGTGATCTTCGACGGTGATGATGCCGCTGGTGTGGTCTGCTGCGGTGGTGAGGGTCGCTTGATCGATGGGTTTGATCGAGTAGCAGTCGATTACCCGGGCTGCAACGCCCTCGGTGGCTAGGACGTCAGCGGCCTTGTCCGCTTCGGTGACGGTGATTCCGCAGGCGACAATCGTCAGGTGATCGTTGTCAGTGGCCCGTAGCACACGGCTGCCGCCGATGCGCACGTCCTCGTCGGCGGGAGTGCGCACCGGAGTAGCGCCGCGCAGGGTGCGTAGGTAGGAGATGCCGGGACGATCGGCCATTTCGGTAACCAGCCGGGTGGTCTGGTTGGCGTCGGAGGGGTGCAGCACGGTGCTTCCGTGCACCGCCCGCAGTGCTGCCATGTCCTCCAACGCCATCTGGGAAGGGCCGTCCTCGCCGATGGATACACCGGCGTGTGAGCCGCACAGGCGCAAGTTGGCTCGGGACACCGCGGCCATCCGGATGAAGTCATATGCGCGTGAGAGGAACGCACCGAAAGTGGAAGCGAAGGCGACCCAACCGCGGGCCTGCATGCCTACCGCCGCGGCCACCATCTGTTGCTCGGCGATGAACATCTCGAAGTACCGATCGGGATGCGCCTGGGCAAACAATTCGGTAGCTGTGGAGTTAGAGACCTCGCCGTCGAGGGCCACGACGTCCCCACGCTGCCCGCCGAGCGCGGCCAGCGCCTGCCCGTAGGCCTGGCGGGTGGCGACCTGCTCGCCGAGTTCCCACGTGGGCAGTTCGGCGCCAGTGGTTGGGAAACGGTGCACTTCCTCGGGTCCTTGCGGCGTGGCGACTCGCACGGTCAGATCACGCTCGCCGCCGAGCTCGCTGATCGCCGCCTGGGGATCCTCCAGTGGCTTACCGTGCTTGCCCGGCTGGTCCTCAACAACCTTCACCCCGCGCCCCTTTTTCGTGCGGGCGATTACGGCGCTGGGACGTCCAGTGGTGGCAGTGGCTTCGGCGAAGGCCGCGTCGAGGGCGTCCACGTCGTGACCGTCGACGACGATCGGATGCCAGCCAAAGGCGCGGGCGCGTGTTGCGTAGCCCTCAAGGTCCCAGCCAAGCATCGTCTCCCGGGTCTGACCGAGCCGGTTGACATCGACGATCGCAGTGAGGTTGTCCAGCTCCGCCCACCCGGCGTGTTGAAAGGCCTCCCACATGGAGCCTTCGGCGAGTTCGGAGTCTCCGCAGAGCACCCACACCCGGTAGGGCAGCCGATCCAGCGTCTTACCGGTCACAGCCAGACCCACCCCCACCGGCAATCCTTGCCCCAACGAGCCAGTGGCCACCTCGGTCGGCGGGATCCGCGGGGTGGGATGCCCCTCAAGCCGGCTACCGAACGTGCGGTAGGAGAGCAACTCCTCATCGGTGATCGCGCCGACAGCTTTGAGCATGGCGTAGTACAGCGGTGAGGCATGCCCTTTGGAGAAGATCAGATGATCGTTACGAGGGTCTTCTGGCCTCTGGAAGTCCAGGGTCAGGTAGCCATCGAGCAGCACGGCGATCGGGTCGGCGGCCGACATCGACGAGGTGGGATGACCCGAACCGGCCATAGCGCTGGCACGTACCGAGTCCACCCGCAGCTGCTGGGCGAGCTCCCGACGGAAGTCGCTATCCGGCATATCAACTCCTGACCCCGAGAACGCGATGTCGCCACCCGCGCTAGCCACCGTCGAATGTGTTCCACACTGCGGGTACCCCCAGCAATCGCGCAGAAACAGCCCGACGAGCGCGACTTCAAAAAACGTCCAGGCATTTGATCTTGCCGGCATGCGTCGTCCTGGCCTGGCAGGTCGACTTTTCTGCTGATATCCGTACCGCGCGGCCGAGTTACCCAACTGTGGTCGTGCGTTAACGTCCGGATCTGCACCCGACCGCTCGATGTCAGAGGAGAGTGCCGGGGCCTGGTGGAAACGCCGGCCGGTGTGGAGAGCGTGCCAGTTCCCAATGAGGTGATCATGGTTCGAATCTTGCTCGTGCTTTCAGGTAGCGATCATTGGACGCTCAACGACGGCACAACCATCCAACCGATTACTGGGCTGAGGAGTTCGTGGTGCCGCACCGCACCTTCCGCAGGCAGGGTGTCGAAGTACACGTCACCACGCCGGGCGGGGTGCGACCCACCCTGGATCAGGTGGGTTTAACCCGCAAAGCCTGGCGGCGAAGGCATGGCCCCGACCTTCGCGTAAGGGTCGTACTTCGTCGAGACGAAGGACCGAAAATAATGAGCTGGAAGGACTACCAATGACTGCGACTATCACCCAGACTGATGAACGAATTCAGCGCGAGGTGCAAGCCGAGCTGGAATGGGACGCGAGGATTCGATCTACCGAGATTGGCGTCGCCGTCAAAGATGGA
>JAODNG010000367.1 GCA_025465385.1 Pseudonocardiales bacterium | reverse complement strand
GGGGTTCGTCAACATCAGTTGTGCTGGCGGCATCCTCGCCGGTATTGGAATCCCCTGGGCCGTCGGGGTGGTCCTTCGGCGGGCGAGCTGCCGGGTCGTCTCTCGCCGGGGCCGCCCCATCCGCGCGCCGGGCTGCTTCCAGCGCATCCGCCAGCCGGATCACCGCGAAGGCCGCCCGCTGACTGCGGTCCCTGCGTCCCTGGGTCTCGGCCGCCAGCGCGGAGACGCTGCGCCGTGCCTCCCCGAGCAGGGCGGCGACCGTCGCCGGCGGGGTACCGGTGGCCGAGGCCGCCCCGAGGCCCTGCAGCCCCGCCAGCAGCGCGCGCCGGCTGCCAGCATCCAGCGGGGCCTCCCGCTGCGCCAGCCGCTCGGTTGCGGCGGCTAAGCCCTCGGCGGCTAGCTCGGCGTCGAGGATGTCCAGAGTGAAGGCCTCGCCATCACCCTCGCCAGCATCCCGGCCCTTGACGGCGCCTCGATGGTCAGCGCCGCGCTGCTCCACGCTGTCGGCCAGGAGCAGGGCGGTGTCGTTGAGCTGGGCGCGGCGGCGCTGGAGATCGCTCAGCTTGTCTTCGACGACTCCGGGCGCGGCCCCCAGCAGGTCCGCAACCGCCTCGACGAGCGCGTGCAGTCGGGCGCGAAACGCGCGGATAAGCCGGTCGAGGGTCCGCTCCGGCCGCTCGGCGAACGCCCATCCCCGCAGCATCAGCGTTGCACCGAGACCGGTTCCGGCTGCCAGCAGTAGCCAGGGCAGCTGCGCCACCGTGACATGCAGGAACTGGGTGAGGAAGAACGGCATGAACGCGGCCATGCCCAGCGCGAAGCCGCGCGGGCCGAACCGGCGGATGTAGACCGCGACCATCGTCACCACGACAAAGACGACGTCGGCGAGGACTCGGTGCGGGGCAAGCAGAGTCCCGGCCACGATCGAGACTGCGGCGGGGCCCAGCATGAGCAGCGTCGTTACGCGCAGCCGTGGCACGTCGGGCTCGTTCACCGCGAGGTTGCTGATCATCGCTATCACCGCAGCGAACAACTCCACTGTTACCGGTTGTCCGCTTAGCGCCCGTACACCAGCCATCACAGCGGCCGCGAGCATCATCGACGCCGTCCCGATGCTGGCCAGCCGCAGCCGTACCAGGCCGGGATCGACTCCAGTGAGCATGGTGCGCAGTTCTGCTAGCGCCCTGCGCCCCCGCACCGCCACAGTTTCGCATGCCGAGAACAGACTGAGTGATCTCCAGCTCTGCCGTTGGCAATGATCGTCGGCGGGCGGTGCGGCCACTGCCCGTGATATGGGTCGACGAATAGAACGATGCAGACCCGAATGGCGGATCATGTCGTCTCATCCGGTTCTGCCGTGGCGAGACCGAAGGTGGAGATGGCGCCGGCGAACAGGCAGATGATGCCGAGGGCGCGGGCCCAGCCGGGGTCGGCGAAGACGGTCACGCCTGCGCCGATCACCACAGTGGTGCCGGCCAAGGCTGCGAGCAGGCGGGTCTTCCCTTTCTGATTCTGGGCGATGTGAGGCGGGGTAAGGACAGTCGCGTCGAGGGTGACTGCGGGGTCGAGGCGCCCCCGGAGGAAAAGGCGGAATAGCAGGATCAGCGAGGGAACCAGCACGATCGCACCGCCTGCGACGGCGACGATGACGGCGAGCAGTGTCGAGCGCCCGGCGGCGGCCTGATCGATCGTGAGCCCGGGGAGGAAGCGGGGCTTTTGCGCCAGGGCCCAACCCGCGACGATCGCCGCGACGGCGAGGGCTGCCGAGGCGCGGGCTGGGCCGAAGTGGTTGCGCCATACGAGCAACAGGGTCATGAGTCCTGCTGCGGCGGAGACGCCGATCATCGCGGCAGCAAGGCCGCTGGTGAGTCCGTTGAAAAGCGCTGGGGCGTCGTAGCGGACGACGAGCAGGCCGGCGAGCGCGAGCGCGCCTGCGCACAGGCCCGACCTGAGGGCACGGGCGCGGAAGTCGAGCTCCAGGGTCCGCTCGCCGAGCCGGTGCGCGTCGGCGGCGAGGTAGACCGCGGCGAGGTAGCCACCGATGGCCACGGCCAGCGCGCCGATGAGCACCGAGGTGGGGTTAAGCCAACTCGTAACGGGGTTGCCTGTCGCGTTGCCCACGGGAACGCGGCCAGACGCGATGCCACCGACGACCGTGCCCAGCGCGAATGGGGTCAGGATCGAGGACAGCGCGAACAGGTTTTCGATCGTGCGCTGGCCGCGGGCCCCGTCGAGCTGGCCACGCAGCGCGTAGGAGGCCCCGCGCAGGATGATCCCCACCGCGGCGATGAACAGCGGCACCGCGAGCGTGGAAGTGATCGAACCGAAGGCCAGAGGGTAGGCAGTCCAGCACACCACGAGCACGAAAATGAGCCAGACGTGATTGGCTTCCCAGACCGGTCCCATCGCATGCCGTGCGTGGTCGCGGGTTGCCGCCCGGCCGGCTCGTTTGGGACCGGCCAGCAGCGTCCAGAGACCGGCGCCGAAGTCCGCGCCGGCCAGGAGGGTGTAGGCGGCAAGACCCGCCAGGATGAACACGATCGGGATTTCAGCCATCCCGGTCGACCTCCAGCGGCAGGCGACTAAAGCGGCGCAACAGCCAACCAACCCCGGCCGCCAGCCCCAGGTAGACCACGATCAGCGTGCCGTAGCCGATCGGGATCCCGCGGGCGTCGGTGACTGCTTGCGAGGTGCGCATGACCCCGTAGACGATCCAGGGCTGGCGCCCGACCTCGGTGGTGATCCAACCGGCGACGAGCGCCAGGACCGACAAGGGACCAGCCAGCACGACGGCCCGGTAAAACCAAGGCGATCCGGGCAGCCGTTTATGGCGCAAGCGAACATAGAGGTACACCACGCCCAGCAGCGCCAGCAGCGTCCCGATCCCGACCATCGTCTGAAAGGCGAAGCGCTCGACGTTGACCGGTGGCCGGTCTTGTGGGGCTACCGCGTCGAGGCCTTGGACGGTGGCGTTGGGGTTATGGAAGGCCAGCAGCGACAGCAGGCGCGGGATCTCGATCCCAAAGACAACCTCGTGGCCGTTGTACCAACCCAGCAGGTGCTCGGGCGCGCCGCGCGTGGTCGGGCCGAGTCCTTCGATGGCGGCCAGCTTCGTGGGCTGCTCAGTTGCGACCTCGCGTGCGGCCCAGTCGCCGATCACGACCTGCAGCGGCGCGGCGATCGCCGCGGCCGACAGCGCGATCGTCAGCGCTGTGCGCTGGTAACGGCCCCAGCGGCCGCGCAAAAAACCCCAAGCGTAGGCGGCGGCGACGAGGAAACCGGTGACGATGTAACCGGCGAAGTACATGTGTACGAACTCGTGCCAAAAGAAGAAGTTACCGAACAGCGCCGACCACGGATGCTCGTCGACCGCGCGGCCGTCCCGCAGCGTGAACCCGCCGGGGTGGTTCATCCAGCCGTTGACGGAGATGACGGTCAGCGAGCCCGTCACCCCGGCGATCGCCACCGGAATGCCAGTGAGGAAGTGCAACCGGGGCGCCAGGCGGTCCCAGCCGTAGACGTAGATCGAGATGAAGATCGCCTCGATGAAGAAAGAGAAGCCCTCGAGGGTGAACCCCAGCCCGAACACATTGCCAAAACTCGCCATGAACACCGGCCACAGCAGCCCCAGCTCGAAGCTAAGGATCGTCCCCGTCACCACGCCAACGGCGAACAGCGCCAGCATCACCTTCGACCAGCGCTGGGCCAGCGTCCGAAACAGCGAGTCCCCGGTACGCAGGTAGCGCCACTCGCAGAACAGGACCATCGCGGGAAAGGCGATCCCGAAACACACCAGCGGGATGTGCACGGCAAGCGAGAGCGCCTGCATCTGCCGCGCCTGCAACAGGTAGTCCTGATCGACCATGGCGAACACACCGCCGACGGTCGCGAGGGTCGCGGTCACGTCAGACCCGAATGAGAAAATGGCCAGGAACTCTGGGACTAATCATCGGATCTCAACTCGATCGATCTAGGCGCTGGCGCTGCGGAACGACCACGTACTTGGGGTCTTTGGTCGAGGCGACGCCCGCCTCGAAGACGCCGAACCGCTGCAACGCGCTGCCTGCCAGAAGGGCGAGGCCCGAGGCCCCGGCGATGGCACGGCTGCGGCGGCCAGCGAGCGTGGCACCGATCAGCCCGGCTGTGGTCAGGCGCTGGGACCATTTCCGTAGCTGGTGCGCTCGGCCGGTGGTGTAGGCCTCGCTGGAGAGACCGAGCTGCTGCTCCATCAACTTCGAGGCAACGAGTTCGCTGACGCCGCCGTAGCAGGCGAACATCCGCGCCGGACCCGCCTCGTCCACCGGGGTCAGCACCATCGCCAGTCCACCCGCGCTCGCCGCGGCCGAGCCGGTGAAGATGAACGGCAGCTGCGGGTGTGCCTCGTGCCAGGCGGGCGCGGCGGTCTGGGACAGCAGCACGGCGGTGTAGGAGGCGACCGCGGGCGCGAGGGCCGCCGATGCGAGTGCTGCTGGTCGCGCGAGCCGGTCCAGCAGCCTGCCCGGTATGGTTCGGCGCGCCTTGGCCGGAAGCAGTTCGCTGAGGGCGGCAATGCCGACGCCTGGTGCGTACAGGGTGAGGATCCACGTGCCGACGCTCATCGGTGAGGTGGGCTTGGCGACCCGCAGCATGTGGTGAAATCGCTCGGGGCGCCCGAGGTCGGCGATCAGAAAGTACGCGCTGACGAGCAGGGTTAACAGGGAACTGATGCGGCCCGCTCGGCGCAGCGCCGGCCTGCTGGTCAGGTCGGCACCTGCGGCCAGCACGGCCGAACCGGCGGACAAGCCGCCCGTGAACAAGTATGCGGGAACCTTCCACTCCCATACCGGCGGCTTGAGCACGGGCCTTCCGTAGTAAGAACGGAACTCGGCGCGCGGCACCATGGACTGCTCGCGGCTCCCGTCGTCGCCGCGGCGACCGCGTGCGCGTCGCCGCTGACCGCGGGCCAACGTTTGCGCGGCGGCGCCGTGTGCATCCGGGCCGTCGGGTGGCTCGGCAAGCGGCGAATTGACGCCGGAATTGCTCATCAGTGACCGCCTCCAGCAAACGCCGCGACCGCGGCGGCGAGGAACGCCGATGCAGCTATCCCGGCGTACTTCCACATCGCGGGCAGGTCGCGAGTCGGTACCACCGGGTCGGGGGGCAGGCCGTAGACCTCGGGCTCATCGAGCAAGAGGAAAAACGCGCCGTTACCGCCCACGCCGTCATTCGGATCGTGGCCGTAGAGCCGGGCTTCGGTGACACCGAGCTCGTGCAGCTGTTCGACCCGCTGGGCGGCGTGTGCGCGCAGCTCTTCCAGCGGGCCGAACTGGATGGAATCTGTCGGACATGCCTTGGCGCACGCCGGCTCCAGGCCGTCGCGGAGCCGGTCGTAGCAGAGGGTGCATTTCTGGGCTCTGCCGTCGTGGGGGCGGCGGTCGATTACGCCGTAGGGACACCCGGAAACGCAGTAACCGCAACCGTTGCAGATGTCCTGCTGCACCACGACCGTGCCGAACTCGGTCCGAAGCAACGCGCCGGTGGGGCAGACGTCGAGGCATCCCGCGTGCGTGCAGTGCTTGCAGACATCGGAGGCCATCAACCAGCGGAAATCCGTTCGATCCTCGGCTCCGGTCCTCGCGCCGGGCCGGTCGAAGGAGGGCATGCCGAGGCTCTGGGGCTCCGAATCGACGTGCAGCGGCGTGGTTCCGAGCTCGCCGCCGCCGCGCTCCGCATGCCGCAGAGTCGAGGAGATCGCGTCGGTCATCTGCTCGATGCCCGACGGCCCGGTCGGCAGCCCGGCCAGCCCGGTGTCCTGGTTGCCCAGAGGAACCTGCTGCTCGATGAACGCCACGTGCCGCCAGGAGTTGGCACCGAGCATCCCGGTGTTGTCAAACGACATCCCGAGCAGGTTCAGCCCGTCCTCAGGCACCAGATTCCACTCCTTGCACGCCACCTCGCAGGCCTTGCAGCCGATGCAGACAGACGTGTCAGTGAAGAACCCGACGCGCGGTGGGGGAGCGAGGTGACCAGCGTCGGCCGCCACGTCGTCGAGCGGCCCAGACAGACTGTGGTCGCCGATCATGGTGAATCCTCCGTCGATTGTCGGCCGGGTTCGGTATGCGTGATCCCGGCCGGCCCCATCGTTGCCAGCTGGGTGCCCGTCGCGATGGTGATCTCAGCGCGCCGGCGATAATCGGCGAGGTAGGACAGCAGCTTTGGCCCGCGAGGCCGGCGGCCAGGCTGGATGTCGCAGGTGGCGACCTTGCTCTCCTGGATGAACACATTCGGGTCGACCACCACCCCGAACAAGTCGTTCACGACATCGCCCTGCACGAGGCCGACCGAGCCCCAGTGATAGGGCATCCAGATCTGGTGCACGACCCGGTCCTGCACGCGCAGCGGTACCATCCGGTCGGTGACGACCACTCGCGCCTCGACGGCCGCGCGACTGGTGATCACATGCGCCCAGCCGAGGTGCTGGAGCCCGCGCTGCGCCGCCAGCTCCGGTGAGACCTCGACGAACAGCTCCGGCTGCAACTCCGACAGGTACGGCAGCGTCCGGCTCATCCCGCCCGCAGTGTGGTGCTCGGTGAGGCGCGCGGTAGTGAACACAAACGGGAAAACCTCGCTGTGCAGCTCCGGCGGCGACGGGTTGGACGGATTGTCCGAACGGCCGTAGACCTTGCGAGTCGGGTTGCCCTGCTGCCCGTACAGCAGGTTGCGCACCGGTGACTCGTGCGGTTCATAGTGCGTCGGCAACGGCCCATCGGCCAGCCCGGTCGGCGCGAAGAGCCAACCCTTGCCGTCCGACTGCATGATGAACGGGTCGTCGCCATGCAGCGCGTCCGGTCCGACCGCGCCTTGAGGCGGAAGGTAGGTCGGTGGCTTGTCCTTCGGGAAGTCCGGTACGTCGTGGCCGGTCCACTCGCCGCGCTCGGCGTCCCACCACACCAGTGCCTTGCGGTCGCTCCACGGCTTGCCGTCGGCGTCGGCCGAGGCCCGGTTGTAGAGAACGCGCCGGTTCAACGGCCAGACCCAGCCCCATTCCCCGGCGTACAGATCCTGCTCGAAGCGCGACTTGCGGCGAGCCGCCTGGTTGACGCCGTCTGCGTAGACACCGCTGTAGATCCAGCAGCCGCACGACGTCGTGCCGTCCGCCTTCAAGTCGAGGTAGCCGTTGACCACTTGGCCGGTAGTCAGGTCGTGACCGTTGATGTGACGCAATACATCCTCGGCCGACGGTTCGTCTGCGTGTACCTCGTAGTCCCACGCCAGGTCCAGCAACGGCCGATCCCTCTCGTCGGCCGAGGCGGCAAGACGTTGCCTGATCCGCCGTCCGAGGTGATAAAAGAACCACAGTTCCGAGCGCTGGTCGCCGGCCGGCTCGACGGCTTTCTCCCGCCACTGCAACATCCGCTGGGTCTGGGTGAACGTGCCTTCCTTTTCCACGTGAGCGGCCGCGGGGAAGAAGAACACTTCAGTGCGGCATTGCTGCGGAACGATCTCACCGGTCTCGATCTCCGGTGCGTCTTTCCAGAAGGTGGCGCTCTCGATCATCGTGAGGTCCCGGACCACCAACCAGTCGAGGTTGGCCATGCCCAGCCGCTGCAGCTTGCCGTGCGCGGACCCCACCGCCGGGTTCTGGCCGAGCAGGAAGTAGCCGAAGACCTTGCCATCGACCATATCCATGACGGTGCGGTAGGTGCCGTGATCGCCATTGATCCGCGGCAGGTAGCCGAAGCAGAAGTCGTTGTCCTTGGTTGCCGCGTCCCCCCAGTACTCCTTGAGCAGGGACACCACATAGGTGTCCGCATTGCGCCAGAACCCCTTCTGCTTGTCGCCGCGGATCGACTCGATGTAGGCGGCCAGGCTGGAGTGCGCTGGCGTAGGCATCGGCAGGTACCCGGGCAACAGGTTGAACAGGGTCGGGATGTCGGTCGAACCCTGGATGCTGGCGTGCCCGCGCAGGGCAAAGATCCCACCCCCCGGCCGCCCGATATTGCCCAGCAGGAGCTGGATGATCGAGCCGGCGCGGATGAATTGCGCTCCGACGCTGTGCTGTGTCCAGCCCACGCTGTAGACCAGCGCGGCGGTGCGATCCCGCCCGGAGTTCGACGTCCATGCCGTGCATATCCGCAGGAACCGTTCCTTGGGGATGCCGCAGATCGCCTCCACCATCTCCGGGGTGTAGCGGGCGAAGTGGCGCTTGAGGATCTGGTAGACGCAGCGAGGGTGCCGCAGCGTGGGATCCACCACTATTCCCTCGGTGGCGCCCTCGACTACCGGGCCGCCTGAACCGTGCTGGTATGAGGTCGAGGCTTCCTTGGCGTCCCCGTGGTGGTCGGTGCCCGCAGAAGCGGAGCCGGAGGTGCCCTCATAGAGCCACGTCGCCGGGTCGTACGCCGCCTTTGCCTCGTCGTAGCCGCTGAACAGGCCATCGAGATCCTCGGTGTCCTGGTAGTTCTCGCTGACGAGGAACGACGCGTTGGTGTAGGGCAGTACGTACTCGCGGAAGTCGAGTTCGTGGGACAGGATGTAATTGATCACTCCGCCGAGGAAGGCAATGTCAGTCCCGCCACGTAGAGGCACGTGCAGGTTCGAGAGTGCACTCGTGCGGGTGAACCGGGGATCGATGTGGATCACGGTGGCGTCGTTGGCCTTCGCTTCCATCACCCACTGAAATCCGACCGGGTGCGCCTCGGCCATGTTGGAGCCCATGATGACGATGCAGTCAGAGTTGCAGAGGTCCTGCTGGTAGTCCGTCGCCCCGCCGCGACCGAAGGAGGCTCCCAGACCGGGAACCGTGGCTGAGTGTCAAATGCGGGCCTGGTTCTCGATCTGCAACGCGCCCAGGGCGGTGAACAGCTTCTTAATCAGGTAGTTCTCTTCGTTGTCCAAGGTGGCGCCGCCGAGGCTCGCCAACCCCATCGTCCTGCGCAGCGGACTGCCGTTCTCCTCGGTGTCCTGCCAGCCCTTGCGACGCGCGTCCAGCACCCGATCGGTGACCATATCCATCGCAGTGTCGAGTTCAAGCTCAGCCCACTCGGTGGCGTAAGGCGCGCGGTAGAGCACCTTTTGCTCGCGGTGCGGGCCGGTCACCAGCTGCTTGCTGGCCGAGCCCTTCGGGCACAACCGCCCGCGTGAAATTGGGCTGTGCGGATCACCCTCGATCTGAATGACCTTCTCGTCCTTTACGTACACCTGCTGCGCACAGCCGACGGCGCAGTACGGACACACTGAGCGGGCGACCCGATCGGCGCTGGCGGTCCGCGCGGTCAACGAAACGTGCGAAGGTGACTCAACAGCCTTGCCGCGACCAAGCGGATCGGGACCCGCTAACTGCCGGTAAACCGGCCAGGACTGGATAAGCCTGCGTAAGCCCACTTATAGCTCCATTCCGGCTGCCGAACCAGAACACTCAACGCACGGCACTATCATGCCTTGAGGCTGGCCTGGCGCGCTCCTTCTGGCTTCGACGCCAGCGCCCATCTGCGCTTGCCGTTGGCCGCAACGCCTTGTGCCTGCTAGCTGCAATTAGTGAGGCCATGCCCGTCCCTGTTCCCCGTATCGTCGGCAGTTACGCGGCACGAAGGCATGTTGCAGCTGGCAGGTATACAAAGAGTCCAGCCGGCCGGGAGCGCAGAGGGGCGTTGGCCCTGACGACAGGTGCCCCTCGCGAGGCCAATCTCAAGGCCATGGATGTCGTCACGCACGCAGATGCTCCTCCCGAAGCCTCCGCTGACCCGGCCGGATCGGATCCCCACCGCGCCGGCCGCGGATTTCTACGGCTCGGACTGTTGCGCGACCTCGAGCACCCGTCTGACCTGTTCGCGAACCTGGGCCCGAACTGGTTCGCCTCGATCATGGGCACCGGCATCGTCGCCAATGCCGCCGCCATCCTGCCGGTGCAGTTCCCCGGTTTCCGCACCGCCGCCACCATCGTCTGGGCCTTCGCCGCACTCATGCTCGTCGCGCTCAGCGGGGCATGGACGGTGCAATGGATCCGGCACCGCGAGACCGCGAAGGGCTATGCCGACGATCCGGTGATGGCGCAGTTCTGGGGCGCACCGCCGATGGCACTGATGACCGTTGGCAGCGGGACGTTGCTGCTTGGCAAGGACTGGATCGGCCTCACTCCCGCGCTGACCGTCGACTGGACACTCTGGACGGCTGGCACCGTCCTCGGGTTGCTCACCACCGTCTGGATTCCGTTCCGGATGATGACTACCCACGAGATCAAGCCCGGCAGCGCCTTCGGCGGTTGGCTCATGCCCGTCGTGCCACCGATGGTCTCCGCGGCCGACGGCGCCCTGCTCATCCCGCACTTGCCCGAGGGACAGCTCCGCCTCGGGATGCTGATGGCCTGCTACGCGATGTTCGGCAT
>JAODNG010000363.1 GCA_025465385.1 Pseudonocardiales bacterium | reverse complement strand
AAAGGACCTAAAATCCGGATCCACAAGTTCAAGAACAAAACCGGATACCATAAGCGTCAGGGTCACCGGCAGCAGCTGACCCGCGTCGAGGTCACCGGCATCTCCTAGGGACCTTGCAGTTCCGGTTCGCTGAGCCGGGATCGGCATTGATCGTTGACCTTGAGAAACTCCTGACGAAGGTGTGAGCACCGATGGCACACAAGAAAGGCGCGTCCAGCTCCCGCAATGGCCGCGACTCCAACGCTCAGCGGCTCGGGGTAAAGCGGTATGGCGGCCAGCTGGTCAACGCGGGTGAGATCCTCATCCGTCAGCGCGGCACCAAGTTCCACCCAGGCGTGCACGTCGGGCGTGGTAGCGACGACACCCTGTTCGCGCTTGAGACGGGAGCGGTGCAGTTCGGCACCAAGCGGGGGCGCAAGACCGTCAACATCGTCCCGGTGCAGCCCTGAGCTCGGGCCCACATAACGCACCCGACGAGGGGCGGCCCGGCGCTGGCCGGCTCGCCCCTCGTCGGTTTTTTATGAGGCGTAACAGCTAACGCTGAAGTGAGGAGAAATCCAAGGTGTCCCGCTTCGTGGATCGGGTGGTGATTCACGTCGCCGCGGGCGATGGCGGCCATGGCTGCGCGTCGGTGCACCGGGAGAAGTACACGCCGTTGGGAGGGCCCGACGGGGGCAACGGTGGCCGCGGCGGCGACGTGGTACTGGTGGTAGACCCTGGAGTGCACACCCTGCTCGACTTCCATTACCGGTCCCAGGCCCGAGCCTCGAGCGGCAAACCGGGCCAAGGCGGCCATCGCAACGGCGCCACGGGCGAGGATCTCGAGTTGCGCGTGCCTGATGGCACCGTGGTACTCACTCCCGACGGCGAGGTGCTGGCTGACCTGGTGGGTGTCGGAACCCGATTCGTCGCCGTGGCCGGCGGGCACGGCGGACTGGGCAACGCGGCGCTGGCTTCCAAGGCTCGCAAAGCGCCGGGTTTCGCCTTGCTCGGTGAGGAGGGTGAAGCCCGGGATCTGGTACTGGAGCTCAAGTCGGTGGCTGATATCGGCCTCGTCGGCTTCCCCTCAGCGGGCAAATCCTCCCTAGTCTCGGTGCTGTCAGCGGCTCGTCCCAAGATTGCCGATTACCCGTTCACCACTTTGGTGCCCAACCTCGGTGTGGTCACCGCGGGGGAGACGGTGTTCACCGTCGCCGACGTCCCCGGTCTGATCCCCGGCGCCAGCCAGGGCAAGGGACTCGGGCTGGAGTTCCTGCGGCACATCGAACGGTGCGCTGTGCTGGTGCACGTCGTGGACTGTGCGACCGTCGAACCGGGCCGCGACCCGCTGTCCGACGTGGATGCTTTGGAACGCGAACTGGCCGCCTACACCCCGTCGCTGGGCGGTGAACTGGCGTCTCGTCCCAGGCTGGTGGTGCTCAACAAGATCGACGTTCCGGACGCCCGGGAGTTGGCCGAGATGGTTCGGCCCGAGCTCCAGGCGCGCGGATTACCCGTGTATTGCGTATCCACGGTGAGCACCGAGGGTCTGCGGGAACTGCGATTCGCCCTCGGCGCGGCCGTGTGCCAGCACCGTGAGTCGCTGCCCAACGCCGAACCGACCCGGGTGGTACTTCGGCCTACGGCGGTCGATGAACAGGGCTTTGAAGTCACGGCCGACCCCGATCGACCCGACGGATTCATCGTTCGAGGCGTGCGCCCGGAGCGGTGGATCCGGCAGACGAACTTCGACAACGCCGAGGCAGTCGGATACCTCGCCGACCGGCTGGCCCGGCTCGGCGTCGAAGATGCCTTGGCGAGCGCAGGTGCACGCGCTGGGTGCCCAGTCACGATCGGCCATGTCACCTTCGACTGGGAACCCGCCACACCGGCCGGAGGGGGCGCGATCCGACTGGGCGGGCGAGGAACGGACTGGCGGTTGGACAGCGACGAGCGGATCGGCGCAGGGCAGCGTAAGGCGGCCCGACGTGTGCGGCGCGAGCCGGTCGCCGGCGGTGAGGCACCGCAGGAGTGAGCCCGACCCGCCAAGCGGTGGCGCGGGCGCGGCACCTCGTGGTCAAGATCGGCTCGTCGTCGCTCACCACGGCAGCCGGTGGCCTCGATCGGGCCAGGCTGGACACCCTGGTTGACGCGCTCGCCGCCCGCGTCGGGGCCGGCACCCACCTGGTACTGGTCTCGTCGGGAGCGATCGTCGCCGGGCTCGCTCCGCTGGGGCTGCGTCGGCGCCCGCGTGATCTGGCCACTCAACAGGCCGCGGCCAGCGTCGGACAGCTGGCGCTCGGGTACGCCTACACGCAATCCTGGGCGCGGCACAGCCGCACCGTCGGCCAAGTGCTGTTGACATCTGATGACATGGTCCGCCGCGCGCACTACCGCAACGCGCAGCGCACCTTCGCCCGGCTGCGCGGCCTCGGTGTTGTGCCGGTGGTGAACGAGAACGACACGGTGGTCACCGACGAGATCCGTTTCGGCGACAACGACCGGCTGGCGGCCCTGGTCGCGCATCTGGTGGGAGCGGAGGGCTTGGTGTTGCTCTCCGACGTCAGCGGTCTCTACGACAACGATCCTCGGCTTGGCACTGCTCGGCTGGTAGCAGAGGTGACTGGACCGGCTGACCTGCTCGGCGTACAGGTTGGCACCGGTGGCGCCCTGGGTACCGGGGGAATGGCCTCCAAGCTCGGTGCCGCGACGCTGGCCTCACAGTCGGGGGTGCCGGTGCTGCTCGCTGCCGCGACGCAGGTCGAACGAGCCTTGGGTGCAGCTGACGTCGGGACGGCATTCGCGCCCACCGGGTCACGGTTGTCGGCCCGCCGGTTCTGGTTGCGCCACGCCGCGGGGGCGGCCGGCCGGCTACAGCTCGACGACGGTGCGGTGAGCGCGGTGGTGCACCGTCGGCGTTCGCTGCTTGCGGCCGGCATCACCGGCGTCGAGGGTGACTTCGAAGCCGGCGACGTCGTGGAGCTGATCGACGGTCAGGGCGTCGTGGTCGCCAGGGGAATGGTCGGGTTCGATGCGGTGGAGCTGCCCGAGTTGATCGGCCGCTCCACCCGGGATCTACCCGCCGAACTGCGCCGCGAAGTAATACACGCCGACGATCTGGTGCCGGTGTGAACACCAGCTCGTGAGTGGGAAACAGTGTTACAGCACTCAACGCCACTCACGAGCAGTAGGCTCTGGAGCCGTGCAGCTGCCGACCGAGTCTCAGTCAGCATCGGCGGCTCAGGTCGTCGCTGCCTGTGCGCGGCAGGCGCAGCGTGCCGCTCCGACCCTGGCAACCGCGTCCGATCAGGCCATCGACGCAGTGCTGGATGCCATGGCCCAACGGCTCGCCGGCTCCGCCACTGAGGTGCTCGCTGCCAACGCCGCAGACATTGCCGCGGCTGAGCAGTCCGGGATGAGCCAGGCGCTGATCGACCGGCTGCGGCTGGGGCAGGCGCGGCTGGATGACATGGCCGGCCAGCTCGCCCTGCTGGCCCGGATACCCTTCCCGGCCCGGGACCAGGTACTGGAAGACCGTCCAGACGGGTTGCGGCTGATCGAGCGGCGCCGCCCAGTCGGTGTGGTGGGCGCCACCTTCGAGGCCCGCCCCAACGTCACCGTCGATGTCGCCTCGCAGCTGGTGAAGTCCCGCAATGCCGGAGTCTTGCGCACTGGGTCGGCGGCCCTGCGCTCCGCGCTGGCATTGTGTGACCACGTCCTCGCGCCGGCGCTGGCCGATGCTGGGTTGGACCCGGATGCCGTGCAATTGGTGCCTGACCCACGCCGGGACAGCGCGGTCGCCCTCGTACGGCATGCCGAGCTGATCCCGCTGGTGATCGTGCGGGGCAGCGGCGAGACCACCCGGATGTTGGCTGCTGAAGGAGCCCGCCATGGGGTTCGGGTGCTGGCCCATGCCGACGGTGGTGGTGTCCTCTACGTCGACGCGGCAGCTGATCCCCTGCTGGCCGTCGAGTTGCTGGTGGCCGGGCTGGACCGGCTGGGCGTCTGCAACCGGGTCAATCTCCTGTTGGTTGCCGACAGTGTGCCGGATCGGCTATACGATGCGCTGCTCGCCGCCGCCAGCCAGCGCGGGATCGCGTTGTCCCTGCCGCCACACGACCACCCGCTGGGGTACGAGTGGGCCTTGGACACCGGGCGGGAGGCGACGCTGACCGTGAGCCGGGTGACCGGTCCTGGACACGCTGCCCAGGTTGCGAACCAGGAAACCTCCGGACTTGCCGCCACGATCGTCACCCATGATGAGGCCGCCGCCAATGAGTTCCTGGACAGCTACACCGGTACCGGAGCGTTCTGGAATGCCAGTACCCGGCTGCTTGACGGTTTCAAGCTTCGGCGCGTCCCGGAGACCGGGATCAACGTCGATCGGGTGCCGGGGCCGCGCGGGCCGGTCACCTTCGCTGACCTGTACCTGCGGCAGTTCGTGATCATCCCGGCGCACTGGCCCTCCGGATGAGGCCGACGTAACCGGCGATGGCGAGCCCCGCCAGTGTCCACACCAGGGCCTGGAGCACCCAGGTGGATGCGGTGAACGCTTCGCCGGCCGGGCTGGAAGTGTCGAAATCGCAGCGGTTGCCGATGCGTGCTGGGGTTAGCGGGACGCTGCGGTCGATACCGACTCCGATCTGCTCGATCAGGGAGCACGGGGATCGGGGATTCTGAGCTTGGCTGGTGTGCGCGGTGACGTAGCGGCCCGGACCCAGGGAGGTGTGCCCGGCGGCAATACCCAGGGCCGCCGCGACCGTGAGTACCAACATCAGCGCGACGACAGCGCGACTGCTTCGGTAGCCGTATCCGGCGAGTACTCCCCACAGCCAATGCGCGCTTTTGCTCAGCGGTCCACCGATGTCGCCGCGGTGGTGCAGGTCCTGCTGCTGGGCGATGAGTACTTTCCGCGCAGCGGATTCGTGGCCGCTGGCCCTCAGCGCAGCGGCGAGCTGACGATAGGGCTGCGGGCGGTAAGCACGGGTGTGGTGGATGATCAGGTGCAGCCACTCACGCCAGTCGACTGCATGAAGCGACGTATAGGCAAGGCCGGATAGTATGAGCTGATGCGCTGGCGCTGCGCACCGTGACGTTTTGGCGGCAGCATGTGAGCAGATTACCTGGGCCGGTAGGAAGAGGTGCTTGACTTCGGCGTCCTCTAAGTCAAGGACAGGACCGGCCGGGTTGGTCAGTTTCGTCTGGCTGAGGTTGAGCTGTCCGCTGATGTGGGCGTCGGCGAGTCGCACCGCGCCGTCTTGGCTGTGTCCGGTGGCGATGAGTCCCTCGGCGAACATGTCGCTGTCGACCCGGAGGTGATCGCCGATAAGAGCGGCACCGGCGGGGTTGGTCAGCTCGGCGCGGTCGAGGTTGAGCTGGCCCGTGATGTGGGCGTCGGGCAACCGCACCACGCCGTCTTCGCCGTAGCCGGTGGCGGTGAACCCGTCAAGGTATACTCCACCGTCGACTTCGAGATGGTCGCCGATGAGGGCCGCCCCGGCGGGGTTGACCAGCGTCGCACAGGCTAAGTTGAGTTGGCCGCGGATATGAGCGCCGGGCAGCCGCACCGCGCCACGCTCATAGTGGCCGCTCGCGGTAAACCCTTCGGCGAGCACCAGGCCGCCGTCGACACGAAGCCCGTCGCCGATGAGCGCCGGCCCCGCTTGGTTGGCCAGCTCGGCGCCATTGAAATTCAGCTGTCCGATGATGTGGGCGCCCGGCAGCCGGACCGCGCCGAGCTCGCCGTGTCCGGTGGCGATGAAGCCCCCGCCGAAGACGTCGCCATCGACGTGCAGCCCATCACCGATGAGGGCAGGACCGGTCTCGTTGGTCAGGCGCGCACCGTTGAGGTTGAGCTGGCCTTTGATGTGCGCGCCGAGTAGGCGTAAGGCGCCGTAGTCGCTCTGTCCGGTCGCCGTGAACCCGTCGCCGAGCAGCACATCGCCGTCAACCTGAAGGCCGTCGCAGTCCAGCGCACACAGCTGCGAACCCGCCAAGGTCAACCACGGTAGGCGGGCGCTGACCATCAACACGGGGCACTCGAAGACGCAGCCTCGCAGTTCAATGCCTACTGCGGCCGGAACATGTGTGAGATCAAGCGTTCCGGTGATCCGCGCCCCATGGACCCGAACCCCCAGCGGATCAAGGTGCTCACCACTACGGCCCAGCACCAGCTCCCGCAGTAGCTCAGCGCGGATGGTGTATAGGGGGTTCTCCGTTGCTGCTAGCTGCTCGACGGTGAGCTTGCTGCACTCGACCACGCAGCCAGATGCCAAGGCATCGATCAGCGCGGGTTCCCTCGACGAGGCCTCGCTGAGACTCCTGCTCGCCAAAGACTGTCCCACCGCCGGTTGCCCCCTGAGTTCAGGCCCGCTGAGCCTTCAGCTTATCGCCGCCGAAGCCGACCTCGAACGGCTCGCCTAGGCTGCGCCCATGTCCGGCCGGCGACTCGGGATCATGGGCGGGACCTTCGACCCGATTCACCATGGTCACCTCGTGGCTGCGAGCGAGGTGCAGGGCCGTTTCGGGTTGGACGAGGTGGTCTTCGTGCCCACCGGGATCCCGTGGCAGAAGGCTGATCGGGACGTCAGCCCAGCCGAAGATCGCTACCTCATGACGGTCATCGCGACCGCGTCCAACCCGCGGTTTTCGACCAGCCGGGTCGACATCGAACGCCAGGCTCCCACGTTGACCGTGGACACGCTCACGGACCTGCGCACCCAGTTTCCCGCAGATGAGATGTTTTTCATCACCGGCGCCGATGCGCTGGCGCAGATACTGTCCTGGAAGCGGGTCGACGAACTGTTCGCGCTGGCCCATCTGGTCGGGGTGACCCGCCCCGGGTTCGAGCTCGACGGCAAACACCTGCCGGACCAGGTGGTGAGCTTGATCGAGGTGCCCGCCATGGCGATCTCCTCCACAGACTGCCGGCAGCGCGTCAGGCGTGGCCAGCCAGTCTGGTACCTCGTGCCCGATGGGGTAGTCCAGTACATCAGCAAGCGTGGGCTGTATCGGGACCGCACCTAACGGGCAGCGGACAGCGGCATCTGCTCAAGGTGCAGCTGCACGAAACTCTCCAACCAGAACGTCCCGTGGTCGACGGCATCCGTGTTGCTGCTCGTGTTATCGACCACATTTCTCGCAGACGAGCCCACCCCACGGGCCGTCGACGAAAATATGCCCGTCGCACTCATAGCGACGGTCGTGGTCGCGGACTTCGCGGTGCATCCATCCAGGCTGCCGATCGTCTTTGCCGCCACCGCCACGCGTGACTATATATTCGGCCATGGCCTCTAACTCCGTTTCGTGCGTGGGTACCAAGACACGCCCTGAGGGCAATAAGTTTGGTTCACCCCATCACGAGAATGCCGGACGGTCGAGGAATGGTCATCATCTCTACAGATCAACTTCCACGTACCGCAGATCAGGCAGTGGCACTACACCACATGATGTAAGTTGAGCAGTTTCCCGATCTGAAGCCTGCTGGCGGCAGCGGCTGATTCAGATATCGAAGAAGCGTAGGATCTGCGGCGCCTGCCGCTTCCATCTGTCGGCCACGAGCTGGCAACAGCAGCTACGGCAACGCAGACGCGAACCTGACACCACGACAACAGTGCGGATTTGGGACACCCGCGCAGTAGGTATCTGCGGGCGCCTCGGGATTCTCTTTCAGGTATGCAGGCGAACAGGGTGGGCACGCAGGGGACGAACCGGGACGAATCGCTCAGTACCGGGTCGGTGTGTTGGGCCGATGTGTCGAGTACCGATCTGGCCGCTAGCCGGGAGTTCTACAGCGGCTTGTTTGGCTGGACCTACCAAATCCACTCGGGCCGGCGCCGCAAGCACTACCTGACCGCATTGTGTGGCGGTCGACCGGTGGCTGGTCTGTCGGGAGCTCCCGTGCCGGCGGGCTATCCAGCGGGCTGGACGCTGTACTTGGCCAGTACCAACCTGGCGCGCACCGCGCAGGTGCTCGGTAGGCGGGGCGGCCGGGTCTTGACGGGGCCGACGGATGTCCCGGGGCAGGGAAGGGTGCTCCTCGGGGTAGACCCGACCGGCGCCGTGGTTGGTTTCTGGCAGCCCGCACGACCATGGACGTTTCGCCGGGTCGCCCCTGGATCGCTGTACTGGGCCGAACTGGACACCTGGAACGGCCCGGGGGCTGATGAGTTTTTTGCAAACCTGTTCGGCTACCAGCAGCGGCAGATCGGTGACGGCATCGAGGTGGACTACACCACCTGGTCACGTGACGGCAAGACGATGCTGGGCAGGTTAGAAATGAGCGAGAGCTGGGCGGACCCCGACTGCGTGGCGCATTGGATGCTGCACTTCGCGGTGGAACCGCAGATCGGCACTGACGCTGCGGCCAATCGGGTCCTTGTGTTGGGTGGCCGGGTGGACATCGATCCCTACGACACCGAACTGGGGCGAGTAGCCCGGGTCGCTGACCCTTCCGGAGCCACCTTCGCGCTGATCGACCCTACCGATCGGGTCGATGTAATCACTGACCTCGCGGCCGGCTCGGCGCGAGTAGACGATCCCTACGACGACTGAGAGCCCGGCCCACCGGCCGTCCTGGAATAGGTCCGAACTTAGATGATATCAATGCGCCACCGCATCCAGCGGGTGCAGGCAACAAAAGGGAGCGGTCATGGCTTCGCCTCTTGTCAATCGCAGGTACTATCTGCGGCGGCGGCCTCAGGGCCTATGCACCGGATCCGATTTCGAATTGGTGAGAGAGGAAGTACCAGAGCTTAGATCCGCGCAAGCGCTCGTGCGTACGCTGTACCTGTCGCTGGACCCGACCATGCGTATATGGATGAGCGATCACCGCGGCTACATGCCGCCGTCGCCGGTGGGCGCGGTGATGCGAGGCGTGGGTATCGGCCAGGTAGTCAAGTCCCGACGCGACGATCTGCCGGTCGGCTCGCTGGTCGCAGGAGCGACCGGATGGCAAGACTACTGCGTCGCCGACGACGACATCCTCGAGTTGCCGCTTGCGGTTCTCCCTGACCCGCTGCCGGCGCCGCTGCCCGCCTTCCTCGGCGTGCTCGGGGTTACCGGTGGGATCACCGCCTACATCGGCATGGACATTGTGAAGCCACAGCCTGGCGAGACCGTCGTCGTCTCCGCCGCCGCAGGCTCCGTAGGTTCGGTAGCTGGCCAGATAGCTCAAGCGAAGGGGGCGCGGGTCGTCGGGATCGCTGGAGGGCCGCAGAAGTGCCATCACGTGACCACGGATCTGGGTTTTGACGCCTGTGTCGACTATAAGGCGAGCGACTGGCGTACCCAGCTCGACGCCGCCACGCCCAACGGTGTGGACGTCGGTTTTGAAAATGTCGGCGGTGAGATCATGGACCATGTGCTCATGCGCCTTAACGTAGGCGCGCGTATCGCATTGTGCGGTATGATCTCACAGTACAATCACTACAACAGCGCCGACGACGCGCCGGGCTGGACGCCGCAGTACCACATTGTGCAGCTCATGACGCGACGCGCGAGTATCCATGGCTACCTGGTGATTGACCACGCGGATCGTTACGGCGAGGCGATAGAATATCTTGCCCGCCTCATCGCCGAGGACCGGCTCACGTACCACGAGACCATCCTCAACGGCCTCGAAAACGCCGTCGAAGCGCACAACATGCTCTATGCCGGCGGCAACACCGGAAAGCTGCTGTTGAAGGTGGCCGAGGTCGCCGAGTAGTGCTGTCCCTTTCGTTCAGTCCGCCCGCGGCCGCCCGTAGTTCGTTGCGCAGTATATCGGCGACTCGTGATGGCTGGCTCAAGAACGGGGAGTGGGATGTGTCGAGACGCTGGACTCGTGCCGCTCGTCGCGCCATCTGTTCCTGAGCTGCGGGCGGGATTGCGCAGTCATTCTCGCAGAGCACATAGGTGCTAGGGATGTTGCGCCAGCTGGTTTGGGTCAACGGTTGCGACACCGCCGCGAGCGACTGGTGTCCGAGGCGGGCGATTGCCGCATTGGCGGTAGGCGGATCGACGTCCCCGTACAAGATCTCACGCGGTCGAAGTGGATCGATGTATCCCTCAACCTCGTGCATCTCCCACCACGGCGGTGGTATGCCGTGTCTAGCGCCGAGAAGCGAATTTCCTACATTGCCCTGCCATGCACAGAGGTAACCAGATGTCTGACTTTCCCCATGCCAACCAGCGCCTCGGTGACAGGTGCACCGCCGTAGGAATGGGCGCAGATAACCACTGGCCCCTCGACGTCCGCGACAACAGATCGAACGATCTCTGCATCGTTGTACAAATCCCCCAGCTTGGAGGGTTGATGGCCCCTGCTCGGCAGAGCGATCGT
>JAODNG010000318.1 GCA_025465385.1 Pseudonocardiales bacterium | reverse complement strand
TGCTGAGCTGTACCACATTGAAGCCGAGCCTTCGACCGCGGCGGGCGCGGTACTAGTGCACGCCCTCACCGGATTTGTCGACGCAGGCCAGGCGGGGCGACTGGCGGTTGCGCATCTGCTGGAAAATCTGGAGCACCGAGCGGTCGCCACATTCGACATCGACCAGCTGCTGGATTACCGCTCTCGCCGACCGGTAATGACATTCGACCAGGACCGTTGGTCGAGCTACGAGCAGCCCGAGTTGATTCTTTACGAGGTCCAGGACTGCGCGGGCACCAGGTTCTTGCTATTGACCGGCCCTGAGCCGGATCTGCTGTGGGAACGGTTCTCCGATGCGGTTTGCGCGCTGGTCGAGCGCTTCGCGGTTGGCCTGACGGTGGGTCTGGGCGCGGCACCGATGGCCGTCCCGCACACCCGCCCAGCGGCGGTCACTGCACACGCCACCCGTCGCGAGTTGATTTCCGGGTATCCCCGGTGGTTCAACACCATGCGGATGCCCAGTCACGCCGGGGCGCTGGTGGAGTTGCGGTTGGGCGAGGCAGGGCACGACGCGATGGGTTTCGTCGTGCACGTGCCGCACTACCTGGCGCGTCATGAGTACCCAGAATCCGCTCGAGGCCTGCTGGAGCACCTAGCTAGCAGCAGCGGGTTGAGCCTCCCCGTGGATGCGCTACTCCCGGCGGCGCAGCGGGTTCTCGCCGAGGTCAACGAGCAGGTCGCCCAATCCCCGGAGAGCATGTCAGTGGTGGCTAACCTGGAAGCGCAGTTCGACGCCATCACTGGTGGGCCTGACCGGCACCCCATGGCGGCCCTCGATATCGAAGCGCTGCCCACCGGTGACGAGATCGCCGCGGAGTTCGAGGCGTACCTCGCAGAGCAGGACGGGCCGGCCGAAGGCTAACCTGTCCGGCCACGGCAACGCGGATGATCACGTCCGCCGCGGCAAGGTAACGACGGGGATTGAGTTCAGCTGCCTGCTAGCTGGCCGAGGGTTACCGTGACGGTGCGGGTGGTGCCCTGCGCGGTGATCAAGCTGACCTCGACCTTCTGGCCCGGATCTAGCGTGGCTAACGTTTGGGCGAGATCGGAGGCATCGTGAACTGGGGTGTTGTTCACCGCGGTGATCACCTCGCCCGGCTGTATTCCGGCTGCGGCAGCCGGGCCGCCAGGTACTACGCTGACCACACCCATGCCGGCCGGTTGGCCGGTCGGGTCCACGACGGTGACCACCCGGACACCCAACTCAGCCCGATGCGAGTTGACAACGTGGCCGGTGTGGGCGACGAGCTGCCCGGCGATGTCCGTGACGAGATTGCTGGGAATTGCAAACCCCAGGCCCGGCGCGGCGCCGCCAAGACCGCCCGACTGCGGCTCCACCGCCGCCAGCGTAGGCACCCCGATGACGTCGCCGACCAGGTCGACCAGCGCGCCGCCGCTGTTGCCCGGGTTGATCGCGGCACTGGTCTGAATGATATCGGGCAGCGTCGCGGGCTGGGAGGATCCTTCGGCGGGCTCGGTGACGGTGCGTCCGGTGGCTGAGATGATTCCGTCGGTGACGCTGCCGGTCAGCCCGAGCGGGTTTCCCATGGCCAGCACGATGTCGCCAACCTGCAGCTTGGAAGAGTCGCCGAAGTGCGCCGGGTGCAGTGTCGACGGTGGCGTGTCGAGCTTGATGACGGCAAGGTCGTCGGGCGGGTAAGCGCCCACGAGGGTGGCCGGGATCGACTGCGAGTTGTCCGCTAGGCGCACCTGGAACTTGGTCGCCTGCCCGACCACGTGGGCGTTGGTGACGATGTCGCCCTTGGTGTCGAAGACGATGCCGGAGCCGAGCGCACGGTCGCTGGTGATCTGCACCACCGAAGGCAGCACTTTGGCCACCACGCTGACGTAAGCCTGCTCCAGCGCGGGCGCGTTGGCTGGCACCGACGGTGAGCTCGACGCGTTCTGAGTAGTGGAGGTGCTGCCGGTGGCGCACCCGGCCAGAGCGACCACCGCGGCGGTCAGCGCGGTCGCCAGCGCGGAGTGGGAAGCTCGGTTGACGGCACGGCGGGTGAACGGCATCGCAATGTCAGCTCCTCGACGCTCAGCGCCGCCGATGCGGCAGGAACTCCTGGAGTTTGGTCTTGACACCCTGCTTGATCACTGCCCATCGATCCTCGTCGCCGGCCAGCATCGCCTTGACGGCGTCGGTCATCTGTTCGAAAGTGGCGTGTGGCGGCACCGGTGGCACGTTGGGATCGCACCGCACGTCGAGCAGCGTTGGCCGGTC
Organism: Pseudonocardiales bacterium; assembly: GCA_025465385.1. GTDB lineage: Bacteria > Actinomycetota > Actinomycetes > Mycobacteriales > Pseudonocardiaceae. The sequence continues at coordinate 877 of JAODNG010000318.1, read as the reverse complement.
GGCGGCCAGCGCGCGGTCCCAGGCCGGTGCGATGTCATCGGGTTTATCGACCGAGATGGCCTGCAGTCCCAAGCCGGCAGCGAAGGAAGCGTAGTCGACGTCGGGCAGGCTCTGCGACTCGACGAACTTCGGCGCGCCCCCCATCGCCCGCATTTCCCAGGTGACCTGGTTCAGGTCGTCGTTGTGCAACACGGCGACGACCAGCCGAGGGTCTGACCACTGTTTCCAGTACCGCTTGATGGTAATCAGCTCGGCGAGGCCGTTCATCTGCATCGCGCCATCACCGGCCAACACGATCACCGGCCGGTCCGGGCAACCGAACTTCGCCCCGATCCCGTAGGGCACCCCGCAGCCCATGGTGGCAAGGGTGCCCGACAGCGACCCGCGCATATGCCCCCGGAACTTCAGCTGCCGGGCATACCAGTTGGCTGCCGACCCGGAGTCAGCAGTGATGATCGCATTGTCCGGCAGCCGGTCGCTCAGCTCAGAGAACAGCCGCATCGGGTTGATCGGGTCCGCCTCGACACCTGCCTCCATCGCCATGGTCTCCCACCAGCGACCCACGTCGGACTCGATGCTCTCCCGCCAGGACCGGTCCTCCTTGCGAACCAGCAGCGGGAGCAAGGCACGCAGGGTGGTCGTCGCGTCGCCCACCAGGTTCAGCTCGTAGGGATACCGCATCCCGATCAGGACGGGATCCAGGTCGATCTGGATCGCTCGGGCCTGATCGAACTCAGGCATGAACTGGCTGTAGGGAAAGCTCGATCCGACCGTCAGCAACGTGTCAGCCGCACGCATCATCTCGTAGCTCGGGCGCGTGCCGAGCAGCCCGATCGATCCCGTGACGTACGGCAGTTCGTCGGACAGCACGTCCTTG
>JAODNG010000524.1 GCA_025465385.1 Pseudonocardiales bacterium | reverse complement strand
ACTCCCCCGGCGCCCGCATCCACGACGGCACCGGCACCTGGACGACGCTGCCACAGATCGCGGCTGACGCGCTGGACGTCGAGGTCGAGGACGTCGAGGCGCGTATCGGCGACACGAATTACCCCATCGCGTCGGTGGCCGGCGGTTCGTCGGGAACGGCAACGTGGGGGTCGGCGGTCGTCGAGGCCGCCCGGGCGTTCCGGAACAAGTTCGGCACCGATCCCGCCGACGGCGACGAGGCTGAGGGCTCGGTGAGCCCACCCATCGACAAGTACGCGATGCATGCGTTCGGGGCGCAGTTCGTCGAAGCCAAGGTCCACGCTGACACTGGGGAAATCCGGGTGCCGCGGCTGCTCGGGGTATTCGCCGCGGGCCGGATCATCAACCCGCGCACCGCCCGCTCGCAGCTCATCGGCGGCATGACGATGGGCCTGTCAATGGCCCTGCACGAGGGCAGCGTGCTCGACCCGCGATTCGGCCACGTCGTCAACCACGATTTAGCCGACTATCACATCGCCGCCTGCGCGGACGTCGGTGACGTGCAGGCGCACTGGATCGATGAGTACGACCCGCACGTCAACGCGATGGGCTCGAAGGGGATTGGTGAGATCGGGATCGTGGGGACCGCCGCGGCGGTGGTCAACGCGGTGTACCACGCCACCGGGGTCCGGGTGCGCCATCTTCCAGTCACTTTAGACAAGGTGCTCGCCCAGCTACCGTTCCACTGAACCGACGGAGCGGCCGCGAGCGACTCGCTCCAGGTACGTGTCATCAGGTCGAATGAACCCGAATTGTTCGTAGAGGCCGTGGGCATCGGCCGTATGCAAAGCCCATCGAAAACTGACACCAGGGCCGCAGTCGATCATGAGACGCACGAGCTCCTTACCCAGTCCCTGACCGCGGTCGGTGTCCACAATGTAGGTATCGGCGAGGTAAGCCAACGCGACTCCGTCGGAAATGGCGCGGGCGAAGCCGACCATCCGGCCATTGCCGGCCACATCGTAAACACCCACCATCCGCCACGCTGAATCCAGCTGCCGCTCTACATCCTGGCGGGTCCGCCACCGCCCCCAGTACGCCTGCGAGGACAGGAACGACCAGACCGCATCCCGATCGACGCGTGTCGGTTCGTCGTCGAGCTGGTAGTTCCCGAACTCAATGATCACGCGACAGACGGTGCCAGATGCGCCCGGTGGGCGGGATGGGTTTTCGTAGGTCTGGGCACGACCACGGGCCCCGAGACCCGTCGGCTGCCTTGAGGAGGACGGCATGACTGCTCACCGCATGAGGTCGCCCGGACCGATCCGGCAGGTGCCTGTCGGTGCCTCGGGCGCAGGTCCCTACGCGATTACCAACGGTCCCGACACCGCGCTGCGGATCACCCTCGAAACGGGGGCCACGGCCGAATCGACAGGTGATCCCGTGGGGCGTCGGTCAAGCGTGGCGCTTGGTGAGCGCGATGAGATAGCGGCAGCTCTCGAGGGTCGGGTTGATGAACGAGCATGGTGCTGGGGGGCCAAGCTGGAGACAGTCGCCGGTGTCGAGCTCGTGCTGGGTGTCGCCCTCGCGGAAGCGCAGGTGTCCCTCAAGCATCCAGATCTGCTGGTGGATGAAGGCGTAGGCGTCGGCGGGGTAGGAGACCTCCGCCCCCGCGGGCAGATCCACCTCGACGAGCTCGAGAGGCCAACCGGTGGCCGGCGATACGGCACGCCGACGGTAGCCGCTGTAGGGATCGGTCCACGTCGGTTGGTCCCTGGCGCGCACGAGTCGCCGGTCGTCGCCTTCGGCTTGGGCTATCAGCTCGGAGAGCGTCATGCCCAGCGCGGCCGACAGGCGGCCGAGCAAAGCCGCGGTGGGTTGTGCCTCGCCGCGTTCGATCTTGCCGATCATCGCCCGTGAGACACCGGAGCGCTCGGCCAGAGCACTGGCCGAGAGTTCGCGGGCGAGCCGGGCGGCGTGCACCGTTGCGGCGAGCGACGCGGAGAGCTGGCCCGGCATGGTTGTTCACTATAGGGGCGCACATCGCTATTATCGTGACATGAGTGGCGGCACGTCGAACGTGCGAGACGCGGCGGTAAGTGACGCCGAGGCGTGCCTGGCGATCTACGCTCCCTACGTCACCGACACCGCGATCACGTTCGAGACCAGCCCCCCGCTGCCGGCGGAGATGGCCATGCGCATCGCTACCGCCGTGCGCACACATGCATGGGTTGTGCTCGAAAGCGAACGCCGCGTGCCGTGCCCGCTCGTTGGTCTCGGTGAACGGCGAGGGGAACGGGGACGAATCTGCGCTGGCCACACATCGATCCGATCATTACCGTTCGGGTAACGATCTCGGCGCGGAGGTGGCAGTGATGGCTGTCGGTTTCCTGGCCCGCTCTCGCATCGTCGCACCCGCTGGTTGGAGTCGCTGGCTGGTCCCTCCGGCGGCGCTGTCGGTGCACCTCGCGATCGGCCAGGCGTACTCGTGGAGCGTGTTCAAGCCGGCCCTGGAGAAGTCCCTGGGGATCAACGGGACGCTCTCGGCGATCCCGTTCGAGCTCGGCATCGTCATGCTCGGGGTGTCTGCGGCGCTGTTCGGCACTCGAGTCGAGCGCAACGGGCCGCGGTGGGCGATGTTCGTCGCGACGTGCTGTTTTTGCTCCGGTTTCCTCGTCTCGGCGCTGGGTGTGGTCACCCGGCAGTACTGGCTGGTGATCCTCGGCTACGGCGTGATCGGTGGCATCGGGCTGGGCATCGGCTACATTTCCCCGGTCTCCACTCTGATCAAATGGTTCCCCGATCGCCCCGGTATGGCCACCGGAATCGCGATCATGGGTTTCGGCGGCGGTGCGCTCATCGCCTCGCCGTGGTCCTCGCAGATGCTCAACGCCTTCGGGGTGACCGCCGCGGCGCCGGGACAGGGCACCGTCGGCATCGCCAAGGCCTTCGTCATCCACGGACTGGTCTACGCGGTGTTTATGTCGATGGGATGGCTGCTGGTGCGGGTGCCGCCGGAAGGCTGGAAACCGGCGGGGTGGGATCCCTCGACCGTTCAGACCAGGGCGTTGGTCACCACCGCGAACGTCTCAGCCCGTAACGCGATCCGCACCCCGCAGTTCTGGCTCCTGTGGGTGGTGCTGTGTTTGAACGTCACCGCCGGGATCGGCATCCTGGAGAAAGCCGCACCGATCTACCAAGATTTCTTCCCGGCCGCAGCTTCCAAGGCGGCGCTCGCGTCGGCCGCGGCCGGCTTCGTCGCCATCCTCTCGCTGGCCAACATGGTTGGCCGATTTGTCTGGTCGTCGACATCGGATCGCATCGGACGCAAGAACATCTACCGCTTCTACTTAGCAGTCGGTGCGCTGCTCTACCTGGCGATCGTGCTGACCACCAATACCAATAAAGTGCTTTTCCTCGTTTGCACGCTGCTCATCATCTCCTTCTACGGGGCCGGCTTCGCCACGGTCCCGGCCTACCTCCGGGACCTCTTCGGCACCTTTGAGGTCGGCGCTATCCACGGCCGGTAGCTCACCGCGTGGTCGACCGCGGGTGTGCTGGGGCCGCTCATCGTCAACGCGATCGCCGACGCCCAGACCCGGGCTGGGCACACCGGCCCCGCCAGGTACATCCTGTCGTTCTCGATCATGATCGGACTGCTGGTGGTCGGGTTCGTGGCCAACGAGATGATCGGACCCGTAAAGCCGAAGTTCCACGAGCGCGCCGCACCGCGGCAGGCCGCGAGGCTGGCGGACCGGGGTAGGTCATGACCGAGGTCCGAGAAGGCATGCCGGTGAACGAGCCGACCAATCGGGCACCGCTGATGGTTCTCGCCTGGCTTTGGGTTCT
>JAODNG010000289.1 GCA_025465385.1 Pseudonocardiales bacterium | reverse complement strand
CGGCGGGCTCGGTCGGGTACGGCGCGGCGGTGGTATTTGACCAGACCGGCGACCGCGGTGAACCGATGGTGCGGCGAGCCAGTTCGGCGGCGAAGACTGGCGTAGCCCCAGACACCACCGGACTGTGGAACGCGCACGCTACCGGGATGCGTGCACCGGTCAGCCCGACCGCGGCGAGCCGCTTCAGGGCGGCGTCCACCGCCAGGGTAGGTCCGGAGATCACTGCTTGCCCGGGTGCATTGTGATTGGCCACCACGACGGGCCCATCCCCTAGCACGGCCCGGACCTGCTCGATAGCGCCGGCGACCGCGGCCATCGTGCCCGCGTCGACCCCGGCAGCTGCGAGGATGGCCTGTCCACGGGCCTCGCTGAGCTCCAGCAGCTCGGCGGGATCAACCGCGCCAGCCGCGGCCAGCGCGACCAGCTCACCGTAGCTGTGCCCACCAAGATGGTCCGGTTGTATCCCCAGCGAGGTGAGCAGCTCGTGCATGGTCAACCCGGCGATACCGAGCGCAGGCTGAGCGACTCGAGTGTCGGTCAGCGCTGCACGTTGCCGCGCCGACTCTTCCTTGCCGAGCGCGGCCGGCGGGAACATCGCACCGGCCCACCGGTTGCCGAGTTCCAGGAATCGACGCAGCCGCGGGAACGCCACGAACAGCTCCGCCAGCATGCCGGGGCGTTGACTGCCCTGCCCGGGAAAGAGGAAAGCGACCTGGCCTGTACCGTCGCCGCCGAGCGGGTCACTGTCGGCTGCGAGGAAGACGCCATCCCCCGGGGCGGCTGACCGAACCTGCGCCACCTTGGTAGCGAGGTCCGGCAGGTCTTCGGCCACCACCGCGGCCCACACTCGGTTGCGGCCGTGTTCCACCGAATGGCTCCGGGCGAGATCCCGCAGCCGCCAGGGCCGGCCCGCTTCGTCATTGGCCACAAGCAAGTCGGTCAGCCGGTCCAGCTGCGCGAGCGCCGCCGTCCAATCCGCACCGGTGAACAGGAACAGCTCAGCCGGCCAGGCGTCTAACCCGTGCCTGGGTTCCGGTGCGCCTTCGTAGGACGTCAGCACGGCATGGAAGTTCGTGCCGCCGAACCCGAACGCGCTCACACCGGCGATCCGGCGTGTCGATGAGACCCACGGCCGCGCGACGGCGTCGAAGGAGAATGGACTGGCGCCGCGGTCCCAGTACGGGTTCGGATCCCGCAGCGCAGCGGTGGGTGGCCGCACCCCGGTGTGCACCGCGCACGCTGCTTTGATCAACCCGGCGATGCCGGCGGCGCACTTGGTGTGTCCAATCTGAGACTTCACCGATCCCAGCGTGCAGCTGCCGGTTGGTGAGCCAGCCTCGGTGAACAACTCGGTCAGCACGGTTAGCTCGGTGCGGTCGCCGACCACGGTGCCAGTGCCGTGCGCCTCCACCAAGCCAACCTCGGCCGGCGAGATCCCGGCCATCCGGTAGGCGCGTTCCAGGGCCCGGCGCTGCCCTTCCGGCCGCGGCGCGGTCAACCCCAGCGAGCGTCCATCGCTGGCCGAGCCGATTCCCTTGATCACCGCGTAGATCCGGTCACCGTCGCGTTCGGCGTCAGCGAGCCGCTTGAGCACCACGCACCCCACGCCCTCACCAAGCGCAATGCCGTCAGCGGAGGCGTCAAACGGACGGCATCGGCCGGTCGGCGAGAGCGCGCGTACCGAGGCGAACATCAGATAGTCGTTGATGCTGTTGTGCACATCTGCGCCACCGGCGAGCACCATTGCACTGGTGCCGGCTTGCAGTTCCTTACAGGCTAGGTCGATGGCGGCCAGCGAGGAGGCGCAGGCGGCGTCCACCGTGTAGTTGGCGCCGCCGAGGTCCAAGCGGTTGGCGATCCGACCGGCGATCACATTGGCCAGCACGCCGGGGAAGGAGTCCTCGGTCAGCGTCGGTAGTTGCTCATCCAGCTCGGGCGGTAGCTTCCCGTGGTAGGCCGGGTAGAGCGAGCGGAACCCGTACGCGCTGCCCAGATCGGCTCCGGCCTCGGCGCCGAATATCACCGACGTGCGCTCCCGATCGAAGCTCCGCTGCGCGTAGCCGGCATCGCGCAGTGCGCGGAAGGCCACCTCAAGCGCCAGGAGCTGGACTGGTTCGATACTGGCCAGCGCGGCCGGTGGAATGCCGTAGGACAACGCATCGAACGGGATGTCCGGCAGGAACCCGCCCCACTTCGCCGTCTCGCCGTACACCGCAGGGTCCCACCGCTCAGGTGGCACCTCGGTGACCGCGTCCACCCCGGCCAGCACATTGGCCCAGTAGCCGGCCACGTCATCGGCACCCGGGAACACTGCGGCCATACCGACGATCGCCACGTCCAGCGGAGGGGTTTCTGGCGTCTGGGCCAGCTGAACATCGCTGATCGGCCCGATGCCTAGCTCGGCGGCCCTGGCAGTGAGGAAACCGGCCGCGCCCTCGGTCACCTGTGTGTGCAACGCCTCGATCGTCGTGGTCGCCGAGCGCAGCGTGGCTACCTCGCCGAGCATGACCATGCCGTCTTCGTGCTGGACTCCCTCGTCCACCGCGACCAGCGTGTCACCGTCGCGGCGCAGCCCCTTGCTGGCAATCCGCAGCCGCCCTAGGTTGAGTTCCTCCAGCTCGGCCCACATCTGATCGCGCGGCACTCCCGCGGCCACCAACCGGGCCCGGGTCTCGGTGAACGTGCGTTGGTACGGCGAGTCCGCGCAGCGAGTGGCATGGCCGGGTGCGGTCTCTAGCAGCACGGTCTGCTCGCAGCCCAGCGCAGCGCGCTGAAACTCCGGCCGGCTGGCCCCAGCCGTGACCGCCTCCTCGGTGAACAGGTAAGCGGTACCCATCAACACCCCGATCCGAGCGCCCCGCTCCACCAGGGGGGCGGCCAGCGCGGCGACCATGGCCGCTGAGCGCTCGTCGTGGATCCCGCCCGCGAACAGCACCTGCAGCTGGCCGGCGCACCCGTGCGCGTCGTCGTAGCGCAATAGCCGCTGCAACTGGATCTCCCACAGCGGGAAGCTGGCCTGCGGTCCGATGTGCCCACCGCACTCCCGGCCCTCGAACACGAACCGCCGGGCCCCCTCGGCCAGGAACCGGTCCAGCAGGCCGGGGGAGGGCACGTGGAGAAAAGTCGCGATCCCGGCGGCTTCCAGCGGCACCGCTTGGTCCGGTCGGCCCCCAGCGATCAGCGCATACTGTGGGCGTACCTGGTGTACTGCGGCCAGCTGCGCGTCGCGGATTTCAGGTGGAACGAAACCGAGGATGCCCACCCCCCACGGCCGCCCATCCAGCTGGGCGGCGGTCTCCTCGAGCAACGCGCGCGTCTGCTCACCGTTGCTCAGCGCTAAGGCCAGGAACGGCAACCCACCCGCCGCCGCCACCGCGGCGGCGAACTCGGCCTGGTCGCTGACCCGGGTCATCGGCCCCTGCACCACAAGTGGCCGCACGCTGTGTGCAGTCTGCGATAGGGCAGCGCGCAGCTGGTCAATGACCGCGGCGCGGATCGCCGCCACGACACCCCCTGCGGTCACATACCGCTGCGCCAGCGAAGCGGCCAGCGCGCCGTCCTGGCCGATTGGCAGTGCACCAAGATCCCTGGCCCCCAGCCTGGCTGCCACCGAATCGGGTTTTACTGCCGGTAGATCAGGGCGCGTGTAGAGGCGGTGACCGCCGACGACCGTGGTCTCGCTACCGTCCATCAGCCGGATCGCCCTAGCCACCTCGTCGGGCAGATCAGCCTCGGCGACCAGCGAGAGCTGCGCGTCTATGACGACCCCAGCCGCACCGCCGGCCACCGCCGCGGCAGCCGTGTGCAGCCCGATCCCGCCGGCGGCCCAGACGGGAATGTTGATCTGCGGGTCGGCCAGCAGCTGCTGCAGCAGCACGAACGTGGTCGTGACGCCGACCCGGCCACCGGCTTCGGCACCCTTAGCGATCAATCCGTACGCTCCCGCCCGGACGGCCGCCCGAGCCTCAGCTACCGAAACGACCTCGACGACCGCGCTGCGCCCCGACGCGATGGGCCACGGTGAACCGGGCCCCAGCACGACCATGTCGGCCCGCTCCGGCAGGTCGGCTGGCCCCAGCGGACCCTCCGGCGGTACCCGGACCCCGAACGTGCCGCCCCACCACCGGCAGACATCCGCCAGGGCGGCCCGCGCCCGCCCCGCGTCGAGGCCCAGGTTGAGGACGCCCACCGCGCCAGCTCGCGCGAGCGCCACCGCGAGAGCTGCATTGGGCTCCTCGAAAGGTGTGATCCCCACGACCAGCTCTTGGTCATGCATGGTCATCCTCGGCCCTCTTCTCCGTACCCGAGTTAGCCCGGTAGTCCGCACCTGGGTGCTGACCTGGCCCTGGGGGCGTGCGTCTAGACGATGTGCAGGCTGGGGGCGACCCGGATGGTCCCCTCGGTGATCACCCGGTTCCGCCGACCGCAAGGTGGTGGTGGCTGAATCGCATGCCGGCTCAGGGAGGTGGTCAATGCGCAGGGTTGCGCTCTCTAGGGCGCAGCTCCGTTAGCCAGAGTCAACATCGATCTGCTGATCAGCGGAGTTGAAACCACCATTGCATCGAGCACGGCTAGGCCCCCCTGCCTTATCGCACCCCACCACTGACCCCTCAATCAGGGCTACCGACTCCTCAAGAGTAACACTAGGTGATGGCAAAGACGCAAGTCTCGCCATGAACACTCCAATGAGGAGGGAGTACCGACTAGAATGGAGTATTGGTACTTACTCTTTGGATCGGCCTACCTAGGTGGGTGCTTGGCTGCGCCAACGGGCTTCGCCTCGCCGGTCGCGTCGGCTCGTTGGCAGTGTTCGGCCGCTGTGAAGGGGGCTGGCTCCAAGGAACCGACGACCGCAAAGTGCCGTGCCACTACCAGCGGCGGAGGGTGGTGGCACGGATGCCCGGCCACACTGTGGCCAGCATTGGCGGACGGGCATCTGGTGGGGAAGATCTCGGACAGCAACGCTCCGGGCCGGAGCCGAACGCCTGCACGATGAGCATCAGCTCTCGACCGGTCGCCGGATCGCTGACATTCTTTTCGTGGGCGGCTGTTTTGAGCGCCGAGTTTGTCTGGGGTGGGTTCGACAATGGTGCCGTGACAAAGACCCAGCCGGATCGGAAGCAGGCGATCGCCGCTTGTATCGGCCAGTGGCGTCATGCGATCGTCACGTGCGATGACGCGGACTGTCGAATGAAATCAGGAATATTGAATCGGTGTCGCGGATGGTGTATTCGGTGATGCTGGATACCGTCGCGGAAGTAGAATCCCGCAACGTCGCGGTCACCACCGGATTCGAACACCAAACAACTCCCTGGGCTCCGCGCCGCCGTAAGCGCCGCCGACCGCGAGGCCGCCGAAGCCGAGCTGGCAATCATCCTGTGGCGCACGGTCGGAATCCGAACCCCTCGACGTCGGCCGGGCCATGCGCACCGTCCCGCTACCCATCCGCTGAGCGCTCGTCGCCCGAGATACGGATGTGCTTTCCCGGCTTACGATGGGCCACCGGGAAATGCGCCAGGCGGACCACCGGAAGCACTGGCTTGATGGTGGTTGCTCTTATTGATGGATCTCGCAGAGCGCACGCTAAGAGCAGCTCAGTCCAACTGCGTCGGGTCGAGGATCAGGTCGGCGCGGGCCGCGGTGGGTGCGATCAGGCGCGCGTTGTTCTCGTCGCCGCCTGCGGCCCGCTCGGCCGCCTGCTGGTCGCTACAGCCATAGCGGCGATGGCGGGTGACGAGCCATTCGTGCCGAGTCCGCTCGTTGGGCGCCAAAAACCACACCTCGTCCAACAGCCCGCGAACCGCCGACCACGGAGGTGTATCGAGCAGGAGATAATTGCCCTCGGTCACGACCAGAGGCAACCCGGCCGGCACCGGCACCGCCGCCGCGATGGGCTCTTCGATGGCGCGCCGGAACTCCGGGGCATACACGGTGCCGGTGTCGGAACTGCGCAGCCGGCGCAGCAGCGCGACGTAACCGGCCGCGTCGAAGGTATCCGGGGCGCCCTTACGCTCAGCACGGCGCAGCCGTTGCAGCTCACGCTGCGCCAGGTGATACCCGTCCATCCCGACCAGCACTGCTGCGCCGTCGAGCGCGTCGACCAACCGCCGCGCCACCGTGGACTTGCCTGCGCCCGGCGCCCCGGTGATGCCCAGGATCCGCCGGCCGCCGCCGTCTGCGAGCGCCCGGGCACGGGTGAGCAGATCAGGCCACTTCACCGGCTCGGGGAAGGTTAGTGCGCGATGGAGTCGATGAGCGCTCTAGCGCCCTGGCGCAGCAGGTCGGCGCCGACGAAGTAACCCAGGGCTGCGGGGTCATCGGCGACGCCCCAGTGGTGAGAATCGAGCCACTGGCTGCCATCGAGGCTGAAGACCTTGGCGCACAAGGAGAGCTTGCCGTTGGGCTCGGTGCTGGCGTAGCCCGCGATGGGGGAGTTGCAGTGGCCCTGCAGGGCGTGCAACATGGCGCGCTCCGCAGTGGCGTGCAGGTGGGTTTCGGCGTCGTCGAGTCGGCCGCTCAAGGCGCGGACGGCGGTATCGGTGCTGCGGCACTGCAAGGCGATGACGCCCGCTCCGACCGCCGGAAACATCGTCTGCAGCGGCAGGATCTCGGTGATCCGCCCTGCCTCGTCGACCCGGTGCAGGCCAGCCACGGCGGCGACGATCGCGTCGAAGTGGCCCTCATCGAGCCGCATCAGGCGAGTGTTGACGTTGCCACGCAACGGTTTGATCTCCACGTGCGGGTAGTGCACCCGGAGTTGGGCGGCGCGGCGCACCGCACTGGTGCCGATGACGGCACCAGTGGGCAGTTCGGCCAATGGGTCACCGGTGCGGGAGATGACGGCGTCGTGGATATTCTCTCGGGGCAGGTAGGCGGCGAAGGTCAGCCCTTCCGGTACGGGGACGTCGGCCGGGATGTCCTTGAGGCAGTGCACCGCGAGATCAACCGAGCCGTCGAGCAGGTTGCGATCGATTTCGCGGACGAACGCGCCCTTGCCGCCGAGCTTCGCGAGGTCACCCATCCACTGGTCGCCACTGGTGGTGATCTTGACCAGTTCAGTG
>JAODNG010000147.1 GCA_025465385.1 Pseudonocardiales bacterium | reverse complement strand
ACGGCTTTGGGGGTGCCGGTGGAGCCGGAGGTGTAGATCAGGTAGGCGGGGTGGGTGGGCAGCAGTGGGGTGCTGCGGTGGGTGTTGGTGGGGTTGGTGTCGGGATGGTCGGTTAGTGCGGCGAGGGTGTGGTCGATGACCAGTCGGGGGGTGGGATTGTCGGGGGGGACACATCCGGTGGTGTCGGTGTGGGTGATGAGCAGGGTGGGTGTGGCGTCGGTGAGCATGAATGCCAGGCGTTGGGGTGGGTAGTCGGGGTCGAGCGGGAGGTAGGCGGCGCCGGTTTTCAGGACGGCCATGATGGCGATGATCAGTTCGGGGCAGCGGGGTAGGGCCAGCGCGACGAAGTGTTCGGGGCCGATCCCGCGGGTGATCAGCAGGTGGGCGAGTTGGTTGGCTGTGGTGTTGAGTTGGGCGTAGGACAGCTTGGTGTCTTCAAAGACCACTGCGGTGTTGTCGGGAGTGCGCGTCACTTGTTGTTCGAATAATTCCGGAACCGTGGTTGCGGGCACCTCGTGGGCGGTCTGGTTAAAGCCGACTAACAGTTGGTGCCGCTCCTCAGCGGAAAGGATGTCGATCCGGCTGAGGGGCTGGTCGGGATTAGTGGCTACCGCGCTGAGGAGGCGCAACCAGCGGGTCAGAATCGTCTCGATGCTGGCGCGGTCGAACAGGTCGGTGCGGTAGTCCAGCTGCAGGTGCAGATGTGGTGAAGGGCAGACGATGAGGGTCAGGGGGTAGTGGGTGGCGTCGCGACCGGTGACCCCGGTGATGCGCAAGCTCGTGTCTGGAGTTTGCAGTTCACTGGAGTCAAGAGGGTAATTCTCGAATACCAGCACAGTGTCGAACAAATCACCCATTCCCGCCGCCTGTTGCGTCTGGGCGAGTCCGAGATGCTGGTGGGCCGTCAGGCCAGCCTGGTCTTCTTGCAGCCGGCTCATCACGGTCAGCAGCGTTTCGGCGGGGTTGAGTTGCACCCGTACCGGCACCATGTTGATGAACAATCCGATCATGGTCTCGACCCCGGGGATCTGGGGGGACCGGCCGGAGACCACCGCACCGAAGACCACATCGTGGCGTGCGCTGATCCGGCTTAGCAGCAGCGCCCAGCTAGCTTGGAGGATGGTGTTGAGGGTCAGACCATGGCGGCGGCCCTGATCGTGCAGGGCGGTAGTGAGTCCGTCGGGGACCTCGACGGTGATCCGTTGCGGGATCATCGGAGTCCGGGCGGGGTCGATCGGCGTGAGAAGGGTGGGCCCGGCCAGCCCGGTCAGTGCCTGTCGCCACGCCTGCTCCGCCGCTTGCTGGTCTTGGTGGGCCAGCCAGGTCAGGTAATCCCGGTAGGGAGTTACCCGCGGTAGGACGCTGGTGTCACCGTTGCCGGCGTACAAGGTGAGCAACTCCCGCATCAGCACCGCTATCGACCAGCCATCCAGCAGGAGGTGATGGTGAGTCATGATCAGACGGTGCTGATGCGGGCCGAGATGGACCACGGTCACGCGCAGCAACGGTGGGGCGGACAGATCGAACCGGCGGACCCGGTCGTGGTCGGCTAGTCGCGTCACCAGCGCTTGGGCCTGGTCCAGGTGACACAGGTCGACCTCGTCCCAGGGCAGCGTGGCGTGTCGGGGGATGACCTGAACCGGCTGTCCGGAGTCCAGCTGGGGGAAACCGGCGCGCAGGTTGGGATGACGATCCAGCAGGGTTTGGGCCGCCGTGCGTAACCTCGGCCCGTCCAGCGGTCCGTCCACCTCGGCAACGAGCTGCACCGTGTACACATCGGTGCCGGCCTGGTTATACCGGGCGTGGAAGAACAACCCTTCCTGCATCGGGGACAGCGGCAGAACATCGTCCAGGTCCGGGTTGGTGGTGTCGAGGTGGTCGATCTGGTGTTGATTCAGGATCACTAGGGGGAAGTCGGTCGGGGTGTGACCACCGGCGCCGGGGTGGCTGGCATGGTCGACCAGTGCCCGGATCGCCACGAACCACTGATGGGCTATCTCCTCTACGTCGGATTGGGACCACATCTGCTCGGCCCAGCTCCAGGTGGCATCCAGCCACGGGCCCTGCTGGTGGTCGCGGACCAGCGCGTTGACTTCCAGGCCATGCGCCAGCGGCATGTCCGGATCGTTGCCGCCCAGCGCAGTCGCCTCCGAGGCCAGCGCCCACCCCCCGCTGTCTCCTATCCCCCCCGCTGCGGCGGCGGAAAAGCGGCCAAGGTAGTTGAAACCGATCTGGGGAATGGGTAAGGCGGCCAGTTGCGGGCCGGTGTGGGAATTGAGATACCGCAGCAGACCAAACCCGATCCCATGATCGGGAAACATCCGAAGCTGTTCTTTGACCCATTTGATCGCCTGCCCCAGCGCCGGGCCACCGCCGCGGAGTTCATCCCAGCTCAGCGGGCCCGGGTCGAGGCGAACCGGAAATACCGTCGTGAACCAGCCCACCGTGCGCGACAGGTCCACCCCGTCGGTGATCTCCTCACGACCGTGGCCTTCGACATCGATGAGGACCGCGCTGTGCTGGCCACGCCCGTGGCGGCGGCGCCACTGGGCCAGCGCTAAGGCCAACGCGGTGAGCAACACATCGTTGATGCCACCGTGAAACGCCGCTGGCACCCTGGTCAGCAACGGGACCGTGATGTCGGGAGGCAACGTCAGGGTCAACTGCCGCGCCGTACCGGCCACATCCCGAGTGGGATCTAAGACCCGATCGGTCAACACCGGATCCGGCGTGTTCAGTATCTGTGTCCAGATCTGCATCTCCGCTAGCCGCCTCGGGTCCTGGGCCTGCACACGCAGGTGCTGCGACCAGCGGCGCAGCGAGGTACCCACCGGTTGCAACTCCGGGCCGTGTCCAGCCGTGATCGCCTTCCAAGCGGCCACCAGATCCGGCAGCAAGATCCGCCAGGACACGCCATCGATCACCAGGTGATGAACCAGGACCAGCAACCGGCCCGGCACAATCGGACCGGCATCAAACCAGACGAGTTGGACCATCACTCCCGACTCGGGCGCCAACCGGTCCGCGGCAGCTCGGGCCGCTAGATTGATCATCGCGCGTAGCCCGTCAGCGTCCAGATCGGCTACATCCACCCGAGACACCAGACCATCGGCGGCCACCGCCCCCGCCGGTGCGACCTCCAGCGCCCATCCCTCACCGGCTGCGCCCGCGGAGGGATGCCGTAGCCGGGACCGCAACGCGTCATGATGATCCAGCACCACCGTCAGCGCGGCGACCATCCGCTCGACGCCTAACCCAGCAGGAACCTCCAACAACATCGATTGCGAAAACCGGTCAACAGGACCGCCCCGTTGCGCTAACCAACACAGGATCGGTGTGGGCGCCACCACCCCGATCCCGGCCGCGGCATCCTCAACCGCTACCGCACCCAGGTCAGCGGTGATCCCGGCCAATCCTGCCACCGTGTGATGCTCAAACAGATCGCGCACCGTGAAATCCACCCCAGCCGCGCGGGCCCTGCTGACCAACTGAATGGAGATAATACTGTCGCCGCCCAAGGCGAAAAAGTCATCGTCGATCCCGACCCGGGAAAGCCCTAGCACTTCGGCGAATACCGCGCACAGGATGTGTTCCTGCGGGGTGCGCGGTTCCCGCCTCGACTCGGCCACTGTGATCTCGGGGGCTGGCAGGGCGGCTCGGTCCAGTTTCCCGTTCGGGGTGATCGGCATCGTGTCTAGTGCGACGAACGCGGCGGGCACCATAAAGTCCGGCAGCCGTTGGCGGAGGAACTCCCGCAGCGCGTCAGTGTCGACGACACGATCTGCGACCGGTACGACATAGCCGACCAGCCGCTTGTTCCCGGGTTGTCCCGGATGGTCCTGGCGGGCGATCACCACGGCCTGGGCGACATCGGGATGGGTGGCCAGTGCGGTTTCGATCTCACCGGGCTCGATGCGGAATCCGCGAACCTTGACCTGATCATCGGCCCGGCCGACGAAGTCTAAGTTGCCGTCAGGGTTCCAGCGGGCCAGATCCCCGGTGCGATACAACCGCGAGCCCGGCCCACCGAACGGGTCGGCCACAAACCGCTGCGCCGTCAGACCAGGTCGGCGCAAATATCCCCGCGCCACACCCGCCCCGCCGATATACAACTCACCGACCACCCCGACCGGCGCTACTTGCAAACCCGCGTCCAATACATACACCCGAGCATTCGCAATCGGCCGACCAATCGGC
>JAODNG010000118.1 GCA_025465385.1 Pseudonocardiales bacterium | reverse complement strand
CCGGCCACCAGTCCTGCGACGTCGTCATCACCTCGAAGATGTCCCGCTTCAGCGCATCGAGGTCAAGGGTCTTGAACTCTTCTTTGTAACTGAAATCCTCGCCCATCGGATTGGACCGGGGCGAGTGCTGGTGGAGAACCTGCAGGTCCGGCTGATTCGGCCACCAGTCCCGGTTCGTCCTGGGCCGAGTCGCTTTAGGAGTGGGGGAGGGGATTACTGGATTCTCGCTTTCGCTGACGCTCTCAGACACGTCGGTCCTTCTCCTGTCTCGATGTTTCCTTCTGATGGCTGGTCGCTCTTGACGATGGTTGCTTGATCCAAGCTGTCTTGGTCAGTGGTGTCGCACGCTGCGTGTCCGTTTTCAGTCGACGGACGAGGCCGGAGTCGCCGCGACACACTCGGAACATCGGCCCCAGTAGATGACCTCGGCTTCGTCGATCTCGTAGCCTGAGTCGTCGGCGGCCGCCAGGCAGGGGGTGTAGCCGACCGCGCAGTCGACATCGGCGATGGCACCGCACGACCGACAGACAACGTGGTGGTGGTTGTCCCCGACCCGCGCCTCGTAGCGCGCCACGGAGCCCGTCGGCTGGATGCGCCGCACCAGACCTGCGGCAGTCAGCGCGCGCAGCACGTCGTAGACGGCCTGGTGGGACACCTCACTGAGATGCTCACGCACGACACCGATGATCGAGTCCGTGTCGGCGTGCGGATGGTCGTGCACCGCGGACAGCACCGCTACCCGAGGGCGCGTCACACGCAGAGCAACCCCGCGCAACATGCGCTCGAAGTCCGAAGTCGTTGACACGCTCCAAGCGTGCCCCAGTTTCTGGAATCAATCAAGAATCAAGCTTGGCCCTCGTGTTCGGCCGGGGAGACCACGCAACGTAGCCGGCCTGACTGCCGAAGGCATGGGGATCACGATGCCTCGTGTCCGCGCGAACGGGGGAAGGCCCCTGCTCCCACACGGCCGGTTGCCTTTAGCTGGAATCGTGACCGTGGACCCCATCGCTGCTGTCGGATCTGACCCGCACGACGCGCCGGGGCAGAGGTGTGCGAGTGGGCACCAGCGTGACGCTGGGCTATCTGCTCGATGAGTGGCTGACCGGCCACAGGTCGAGGAGACCACGCGCACGAGCTACTGCGTGGTATCGAGAAGTTCCTCAAGCCGGAGTAGGGAAGGTGGTTGTGCCCAGGCCCGACATAAGGTTCCAGTTGCTTGACGGGACGCAGGCCACCGCGCACGCGGACGAACTGCAGGCCCTTCACGCCGAGGTCTATGCGAACCCGCCGTACACGCGCGCTGATGATGCTGCGCTGTTCGTAGACCGCTTCCGGGTCCAGCGCCGCCAGCCGGGCTTTGTCCTGGCTGAGGCCCACCATGGCGATTATATGGTCGGCTACGCAGCCGGGATGCCGCTGCGGCCGTCCACCTCTTGGTGGCGGGACCTGACTACCCAACTGCCGGGCGAGGTCACTGCCGAGCATCCCGGCCGTACCTTCGCGCTGGTCGACCTGCTGGTGCGCGCGTCGTGGCGGCGTCAGGGCATCGCTGCAACGCTGCACGACCTCATCCTGAGCAACCGGCCCGAGGAACGGGCGACGCTTATCGTCTTGCCCGCGGCCACCGCGGCGCAGAAAGCCTTCCAGAAATGGGGCTGGCGCAAGGTCACGCGGACGGGCGATCCTCGTCACGGCTCGCCCGTATTCGACGTACTTGTCATCACTCTTCCGGCGATCCGCGAACATTGACCTTAAGCAGTTCCGCGCGTCCGGTCATTCGCATCCGTGTTCTCCTCCGCGGGCTGTATGCGGCCAACCTCCGTCATCGCGATGATCAGCATGGTGGGGTGGCGCGGGTGACGAGGTAGCGCTGCTCGGGGAGGCTCAGGGTGTGTCGGGCGGCGCGCCGGTAGTGTTCGCGGGCGGCGTCGTGCTGGCCCGTTTCGTCGAGCAGGTGTGCGCGGACTGCGTCGACACGGTAGTGACCGGCGAGGGCAGGGTTGGTTTCGGCAGCGTCGAGTTGTTCGAGGGCGACGGCTGGCCCGCGGACCATGCCGACAGCGACGATGCGGTTGAGGGTCACCATCGGCCCCGGCGCGAGGCAGGCGAGTAGTTCGTAGAGCCCGAGGATCTGTCGCCAGTCGGTGTCCTCGGCGCGGGTGGCCTCGTCGTGCACGGCGGCGATCCCGGCCTGGACTTGGTAGGGCCCCGGCGCCGCGGTGGCGAGGGTCGCGGTGATCAGGTCGACGCCCTCGGTAATCGCGGCGGTGTGCCAGAGGCCGCGGTCCTGCTCAGCGAGCGGGATCAGTGCCCCGTCTGGCCGGGTGCGTGCGGGCCGGCGGGCGTCAGTGAGCAGCATGAGGGCCAGCAGCCCCGCGACCTCGCCGTCGCTGGGTAGGCGGGCGTGCAGGGCCCGGGTGAGGCGGATCGCCTCGGCGGTGAGCTCGACGCGGTACAGCTCGGAGCCTGAGCTGGCGGTGTAGCCCTCGTTGAAGATCAGGTACAGGACGTGGAGCACCGAGGGTATCCGGGCGGCGCGCTCGGTGGGAGTTGGCTCGCGGAACTGCGCGCCGGTGGCTTTGATCCGCGCCTTGGCCCGACTGATGCGCTGGGCCACGGTGGCTTCTGGGATGAGCAGCGCCCGGGCGCTCTCGGCGGTGCTCAGCCCGCCGACCGCGCGCAGCGTCAGCGCCACCTGCGAGGGTGGGGTCAGCGCGGGGTGGCAGCACAGCACGAGCAGGGCGAGCGTGTCGTCGGTGGCCGGTGCGGGGTCGGCGGGTGGCGGTTCCCGGCGCACATCGCTTGCCTCCCGCCGTCGGCGGGCGGACTCGCTGCGCCAGGTCTCGATGAGCCGTCGGGACGCGGTGGTGATCAGCCAGCCCGTTGGGTTCGTTGGTAGGCCGCCGGTGGGCCAGGTGGTCGCGGCGGCGAGCAGGGCCTCCTGGACGGCGTCCTCGCACGTGTCGAACGCTCCGTGGCGGCGCACGAGCACACCCAGGACCCGCGGCGCGAGCTCGCGCAGCAGCTCCTCCACCGGGCCGGTCACCGGGCGCGTCACGGGTCGCCTCTCCTCACAGGTCCCAACCGCTCATGTCGAGCACCGGGCGCACCTCAACCAGGCCCCACACGGCGTCGGGCACCCGTGAGGCCACCTGCACCGCCCGAGCTTCGGTCTCGCAGTCGACGAGGTAGAACCCCGCCAAGTGCTCCTTGACTTCGGCGAACGGCCCGTCGCTGGTCAAGGTTCGGCCGTCGCGGACGGTGACCCGCTTGGCCAGCGCTGGGTCGGCTAGCCCCTCAGAGACCACCAGCTCGCCGGAAGCGGCCAGCTCATCAGTCAGCGCGAGATGCCCACGCCCGAACTCCTCGCGTTGGGCGTCGGTGAGCCCCTCCCAGCGTTCGAGGAACTGCGGGTTGCTGTGGATGAGGATCAAGTACTTCACGGCGGCCTCCAGACGCGTCGGAGAATTCTTCTCTCGGGGTGTCGAGACCAGCCCGTCGGTCTCGACACCCCGATGTGCGCCCGCCCGGGGCGCCGCAGGAAAGGACGACCGAGATGACAACCGACATCACCACCGGCGACGAGACCGACATCCGCGCGCTGCTCGCGGAGAACACCGCAGCGTTCGCCGCTCGGGACGCCGAACGGGTCCTCAACATCTACGCCGACGGCGCCGTGCGCTACACCCTGGCGCCGCCGCTGGTGCAGGGACCCGACACCGGCTACGGCGACGCGGAGGGTCTGCGGACATGGTTCGCCACCTTCGACGGCCCGGTCGAGATCTTCTACCGAGACGCGGTGGTCACCGCGTCCGGCGACGTGGCGTTCACCCACGCCCTGGCCAGTATGACCGCGACCCCGGTCGGCGCCGCCGAGTCGTTCACCCTGTGGTTCCGTTGCACGTTCGGGTTGCGCCGGATCGACGGCGACTGGCGCATCGTTCACCAGCACGAGTCCACTCCGTTCTACATGGACGGCTCTTTCAAAGCAGCAATCGACCTCACGCCGTGATATCCGTCGGACGGCGCTGGCCACACACCGGGTCCGCGAAGGTAGCCAGATGCGACTGGACGTGCGAACGATGGGCGGTACGCGCAGCTGGGCGCGATCCGGATCCGGTGCGGTGGACGCGGTCACGAGCGGCATCATCAAGCAACCGCCCGAGGAGTCGGACAGGCGCGACCGTATGTCGCAGCAAGGATACTTGAATGAGGCCAAAGACTAGAGCGGATCCGTACAGCACCGGGCTTTACGGCCTGGACAATCTGACTGAGCGAGACAGATTGCTGTTGCTGGAACAAGTCAGGACCCAGATACGATCAGGATCTTGAAATCGCCTTCCTATAGAGGAATCATCGCGATGTCTTGAGATTGGTGCAGGCATGGGGTCGATCGCCTACTGGTTGGCCGCCAGTGCTCTCAGGGGAAGGTGGTAGCTATTGATATCGACACGCGCAACCTGGACCCGCAACGATCGCCCAACCTGCACATCCAGGAGGTAGACATCGCGACACACGAATTCGCACCTTCCTCATTTGATCTTATTCATGCCCGCGCGGTACTGTGTCATCTTTCCGCTCGGGAAGAAGTACTCTCACGCGCCTGCCAGTGGATTTCTCCCGGGGGATGGCTGGTGGTGGAGGATGCTTACACCCTGCTTGGCTCTGGTGGGCTGCCAGACCAGCTCTGGCGGATCAATCTGCAGCAGGCTGGCTCACACATGTCCAGAAGCGGGTTGCTCACCGAGGCAGAGCTGGCTGAATGTCTCAACCTCCTCGATAACCCAAATTTTGTTGATATCCGGGCGGGTGGGCGCAGCCGAGTGAGCCGCCGCGGCCGCCGTGGCCGAAAGAGCCGGCCCCGAACAGGGGGAATGTGGTGGAGGGCAAGGCGTAGCCGAGGCGAAGCGGGTGTGGACGCCGAGGGTCTGGTCGAGTGCGTCGGACTGGGGGGTGGTGGTGACGGTGGCGGGAGCGAGTAGTGGGTAGCCATCGGTCGGGTCGATGAGCGTGTTGTAGAAGCGGGCGATGGCGCGGGCGGTGGTGATGCCGTTGGAGGAGGGGATTTCGGCGGCGTGGACCCGGGGGTCGTTGGGGTCGATGCGGGGCCTGGTGACGGCG
>JAODNG010000086.1 GCA_025465385.1 Pseudonocardiales bacterium | reverse complement strand
TTCGGACATCGTGAAATTGATGGTCATTGTTTCTCCCTGACTCGAATCATCTGCACGGCAGGTGGGTTCTGGCCGCGGTGCGCAAACCCTCGGGGTGGCGGCGTACCCACGATTAAGAGGAGCATTTCGTTGAGTTGCTGGGGTGAGACGTCGGCATCAGCCGGTCCGGCCGAGCTTGGCCACCTCGACGAGGTTGTCCGAGTAGACCCCGGCGTTGCCCAGCGTGCAGTGCTGGTCCAAGGTGATCGAATTCACTGAGCTCAGACCCGGGCTAAAGCTGGACCAGTGCCCGACGTTAGCCATGACCAGGCCGGGCATCAGCGCGTCGTCAATCTTGGCGGGACCCTGGAACGTGCCGCGGTCGTTGAACACCTGGACCTGGTCGCCGCTGGTGATGCCGCGCTCGGCTGCGTCGTCGGGATGCAGGAAGATGCGCTGCTCGCCTTGGACGCGTTGCTTGTCGTGTGCGTTGCCGTACTGGCTGTTCAGGAATGCGTGCGGCTTGGGTGACACGATGTTGAGCGGGTAGCGCCTGGCCAGCTCCGGGTTCGAGTGGGGCGACTCGAAGGGCGCCACGTAGTCCGGTAGCGGGTCGATGGGCTCGCCGGGCTGCATGGCGGTGTACATCGACCGCCATACCGGAACCACGAAGTTGCCACCCTCAGCGAGGCTGGACTTGAACTCGCACTTGCCCGACGGGGTCGGGAAGTTGCCCTGGGCGTGCGGGGCCCGGACGTCGGGGGTGCCGACGTTGAGCCGAAGGTAGCCGTGCTCTTGGAGGTTCTCAAAGGTGATCCCCTCCATGGCTGGGGCATCCCAGTCGTGGAAGTCGATCAGCATCTGCTCGTCGGTGCGGTCCCAATAGTCGTCGTCGAAATTCATGGTTTTGGCCAGCCGGCGGAACAGCTCCGAGTTGGGCACACACTCGCCTGGGGCGGGGATCGCCGGTTGGTTGAGCGAGATGTACAGGTGGCCCCAGGTGACCATGATGTCGAGCTGCTCGGCCTGCATGGTGGCGGGCAGGATGATGTCCGCATAGCGGGCGGTGTCGGTGATGAAGTGCTCGCTGACCACGGTGAACAGGTCCTCGCGCTGCAGGCCACGGACCAGCTTGGCCTGCGCGGGGCCCTGCGAGACCGGATTGGAGTTGTAGACGAACAGCGACTTCAGCGGTGGATCGAGGCCCAGCTCGCCGGTCAGAGCCGCGCCAAGATCGAGCTCGTTGATCACGCGGGTGCCTTCGGGGATCCACTCGGGCTTGCAGATCTTGTCGAACTGGGTCGCGAATTCCCAGATTGGCATCTCTACCGCGCCGCCGCCGACGTGGCGCCAGGCCCCCACCAGCGCGGGCAGGCACGTGATGGCGCGGATCGCCTGGCCGCCGCCCTTGCTCCGCTCGATCGCCACGCCTTGGCGGATCGCGGCAGGCTGCGTGGTGGCGTATTCACGCGCCAGCGTGCGGATGTCCTCGGCGGGGATGCCGGTGATCTCGGCGACGCGCTCCGGCGGATACTGAGCGGCCCGCTCGGCCAGCTCGTCGTAGCCGACGGTGTAGTTGTCGACGTAGTCGTGATCCACGAGGTCCTGGGCGATGATCTCGTGGATCAGGCCCATGGCCAGCGCGCCGTCGGTGCCGGGCCGGATCGGGATGTGCCAGTCGGCCTGCCGGGCGGTGCGGGTGCGCACCGGGTCGATGACGACCACCTTCGCGCCCTTCTTCTTCGCCTCCAGCACGAAAGGCCACGCATGCAGGTTCGTGCTGGTCATGTTCATGCCCCAGACGATGATGTACTTCGAGTAGGCCATGCTCTCGACGTCGAGTCCGCCGGTGGTGCCGACCGTCATGATCCATGCGGTGGAGGAGCCGGACTCGCAGTAGGTCTTCTCCGCCACGCTGGAGCCGAGACGGTTGAAGAAGGCGTCACCCGAGGTGAGACCGTTGAGTACGCCCTGGTGGCCCAGGTAAGCGTGCGGCATGATCGCCTGCGATCCGTACTCATCGATGATCTGAGTCCAGCGCGTCTTGATCTCGGCGAGCGCGTCGGTCCAGGACATGCGCTCGAACTGGCCTGAACCTTTCGGCCCGGTGCGGCGCATGGGGTACATCAGGCGGTCATCCTGGTAGTGGTGTTCGGGGAAGTTCTTGAGTTTGACGCACAACCCGCCGCGGGTCATAGGATGATCAGGATCCCCTTGGACGTCGACGAGTTTGCCGTCGACAACGTGATAGAGCATCGCGCACGTGTCCGGGCAGTCGTGCGGGCACGCGCCGCGGACGATCTTCAGATCCTTCGAACCGGCTTCTGCTGCGAGCGTCATCGTAGAGTCCTCCGTGGGACGATGAATACAATCGGCCGCGTCGCCGAAACGACGCGTTCAGTTAGGCAAGCGCCGGTTACGTATGCGTGACCTGCAGGTGAATCCGTGTAACTGTCCACAAATTCATTCGATAGCCGGATGCGCTATCCCTGCAAATGCAGGTGTTGGTGAAAAACCTTGGTGTCGAGCCTGTTACGTGGCGGTTAACGAGCAGCTCAACGGCGGTGTGTTGAGGTTGCTGGGCGCCCACCCGCAAACGGTGGTGTTCTGTTAGTTCGTATGCGCATATGCTTCCAGTGTCGGCTGAAGGACCCACCTTATCTGCATCCGCAGCCATTCATAAACCCGATCGAGAAAGAGTGAAGATGACGACGAAGACCGCCGAGTACGCCAAATCTGATACCGCCACTGAGGACTACGAGCCGTTCATGGTGGGTGGAGAGGCGATCGGGGAGGTCCACTGGATCCGGACTGAAGGAGCCGAGGACGCGACGCTGGCCGTCGGGCTGTGGCGCTCGGAGCCGCAGAGTTTCCCCTACCCGTTCAACGCCGACGAGACCATCCACGCGCTGAAGGGAGAGCTGGTCGTCGACCTCGAGAGCGGCGAGAAGGTCACCCTCCGGCCAGGCGACGTCGCCTCGTTCACCAAGGGCACGAAGTCCACGTGGACCGTGACGCAGCCGTTCGCGAAGCTGTTCGTCATCAGCGGTTGACCGTGGTGGAGCTGATCGGAGCGCGGACGTCGCGCCGGTGTCGTGCCACGCATGGGGACACCGAGTGACAGTGACGTGGTCGCGTGGGGACACGCCGACCGATGACTTGCGGCAGCCTCAAGACGACGTGGTCGGTGCGGACCCGGTGGCGGAGGCGTTCCGGGTATGGATGCGGACGTGTGCACGGGCCGGATGGGTCGCTGCGGTCGGTGTCGAGGTGGTTGGCGTTGCTGCCGCCGGTGGGCGGGTCACCGCGGAGCCCATGCGGGCGCTGTGGTCGGTGCCCGCCTACCGGGCCGCCGCCATGGACGGCATCGCGGTGCACGCCGCCGACACGAACACCGCGACGCCGCAGCGGGCCGTACGGCTATTGCCCGCGGAGTTCGACCGCGTCGACACCGGGGATCTGATGCCGGACGGGCGCGATGCCGTGATCATGCGCGAACACGTCCGGCTGATCAACGACGGCAGCGCGGAGATCGATACCTCCGTCGCGCCCGGCCGTCATGTGCGCCGGGTCGGCGAGGACATTCAGGCGGCCCAACTCGTGCTACCGGCCGGCCACCGCATCCGGCCGGTTGACATGGCGGCGTTGGCCGCGGCTGGTCACCACACGATGCGGGTCCGGCGCCAGCCGGTGGTGGCAATCCTGCCGACCGGGGACGAGGTCCGGCCGTTTGGCGCGGTCCTCGCACCCGGCGAGGTGCTGGACACGAACTCGCTGATGCTGGCCGGGATGACTGAGGAGGCGGGCGGCGAGGTCCTGCGGCTGCCGATCGCGCCGGATCGGCCGGACCAGATCGCCGCCGCCGTGGCGCAGGCCGCGCTACGCGCGGATGTCGTACTGGTGATCGCCGGCTCGAGTGCCGGCCGCGGCGACCACACCGCGACGGTCGTGCGGCGCCTTGGCGCGATCGCCGTGCACGGGGTCGCGATGCGGCCCGGACATCCGGTCTTGCTAGGGGTGCTGTCCGGTGACCGCCTGGTTCCGGTGGTCGGGGTGCCGGGGTACCCGGCTTCAGCCGAGCGCGCATTCGAGTGCTTCGTGCGGCCCCTGCTCCGCAGGGTGCTGGAGACGGCGGGATCGCTCGGTGAGCTTGCGGTGCCGGCCCGGTTGGCCTGCGCCGTGGGCTCGGCCCAGCACCTGGACGAGTACCTGCGGGTGCGCCTTGCCCGTATCGTCGATCCACGCACGGGCCGCCATGAGTTGGTCGTCACCCCGCTGCAGCGCGGAGCGGGGGCGCTGAACGCGATCGTTCAAACCGAAGCGGTGCTGCGTATCCCCGTCGGGTCGACCGGTTTCGCCGCGGGCGCCGAGGTGCGACCCATCCCGATCGCGGGCGCCGCGTTCAGCGCGGAGACCACGATCATCAGCGGTGTGCACTCGCCTGCGACAGATGCACTTCTCGAGATGCGCCGCCGCGAGATACCTCCTGGATCGGTGCAGTGGACCGAGTCCGGCGTCCGGGAGGCGAGTGAGGCACTATCGACCGGCCTGTGCCACGCGGCGGCGTTGGCACTGGACCGGGGCGTCGTTGGTACTGCGGCAGATCCCATTTCCGCGCTGGTCGCGCGCATCGGTGACATCACGGTCCTCGAAGTGGCCCGAACCGCCTCGACCAGCGAGGCGCTCGTTCTCCCGGCCCAGGCGTTCGACAGCCCGCCGATCGTGGCGCTGCGGACAGTGCTGCGCTCGACGGCCTTCCGGTGCCGGCTCCTCAGATGCGACGGCTACTCAGGCCGCAGCGCCGGCCGGGAGACCTGGCACGGACCCGACGCACGGCGAACGGAGTGACGATGTGCTACACGGTGAAATCCATCGACGATGTCCGCAACTTGGTCCTCGCGACCCGCGGACTCTCCGGCCTGGCTGACCTCTCCGGCCTGGTCAGCAAGGCTTGCCGGCGCGTGCACCGGCTGATCGGCGCCGATCTGGCGGCGATCGCGATCTACGACGGCAAGGAATCTTTAATCATCGGCGCCGCGGAGGGCACCAGCGCTGACCTCGTCGGGATAACACTGCCGCGGGGCAGTGGCCTCGGCTGGCGAGCGCTCGAGCGCAGCATGCCGGCCACCACCGGTAACTGCGCGGCCGACGCTGACCACCTCGACGACCTGGTCGAGGCGATCGTCAGCGACGACATCCGCGGGCTCGCGGCGGTCCCGATCGAGTTCGGCGGCAACTGGCTCGGCGTGATGTACGCCGGGATGAGGAGCCGCCGGGTCTCGCCGCGGACCACCCTGCTGATGAGCGAGTTCGGCGCTTCCCTCGCGCCGCTCATCGTCACCGCGGCCAGGGCCGAGCGCGCCGGGAGGTTGGCGGTGGAGGAGGAGCGCCAGCGCATCGCCCAGCAGCTCCACGACACCGCCGGCCAGATCCTGTTCAAGATCTCCATGTCCGCGCAGGAACTCCAGCAGGCCCCGGCCGCCGCCGACCCGGAGCTGGTGTGCAAGTCCGCGCGCGAAATCGAGGCCGATGCCGCGGAGGCGTCGGGCTACCTGCGCGAGGCGATGCACAACCTGATGCCCACCGCCGAGGCGCTGCCGGTGACCATCCGGCGCGACGTCGCGACGTTCTCGGCCCGCACCGGCATCGCTACAGAGGTGGTCACGCTGGGATCTCCGGCGCGCGCGAAGCCGGAGATCGAAACAGTCCTGCTGTCCGTGGTGCGGGAAGCCCTGCACAACATCGAGAAGCACGCCCGGGCGAATGCCGTCGTCGTTTCAGTCGCCTACCAGGCCCAGGAGGTTGTACTGGCAGTCGAGGACGATGGCAAGGGCCTGCCGGCGGACTTCGAGCTCAACCTGGTGCCCGGGCGCCGCGCGGGTCTGGGCATTCCTGGCCTGATGCAGAAGGTCGACGGAGTCGCCGGAACCTTGCGTCTCGGGGAGAACGACGACGGCGGGACCAGCGTCCGTGTCGCGGTCCCCGTCGCAGCGGTCCGCCCATGAGCACCGTTCTCATCGCCGATGACCACCCGGTCGTCGCGCACGGCATCGAACGGTTGCTGTCCCATGCGGCCGACTTCGAGGTCGTCGCCGCGTGCCATTCCGGTCGGGAGACCGTGGAGGTGGCCGGTCGGGCACGACCCGATCTCGTGCTGCTCGACGTTCGGCTCGGAGACCTCAACGGGTCCGACGTCTGCCGGCAGCTCGCCACCGTCGTACCGACCGCACGCATCGTCATGCTGACCGCCTACGACGACGCGGAGAACCTCCGCCGCTGCCTCGAAGCGGGCGCGGCCGGCGTGTTACTCAAGGGGACCCTCGATCTCGATCTTGTACAGGCGCTGAGGGACGTCCGCAACGGCCGGATGGTCATCGACGGCAGCGTTGCGCGCAGCCTGGAAACCGCCCAGGGACTGCTGGACGAGGCGAGCCCGGTGCACCCACAGCTGCGTCCACGGGAGGTCGACGTCCTGCGGCTGATGGCTGCCGGGCTGACCACGAAGGACATCGCCGTCGAGCTCCAGCTGACCGTCAACACCGTCCGCAGCTACACCCAGTCCCTTATGGAGAGGCTCGATGCCCACACCAGAGTGCAGGCGATCGTCTTCGCCCAGAAGCGACAGCTGATCTAAGACTCGGAGGTTCTCGGGGCTGTGTTCCGCATGGCCGTTGCGGCGAACACAGAGGAGTCAGTAGGCGACCCCGACCGCCTTTCTGAGAGTCGCCGGATCGTTCAGCGCGGCGAGCATGGCGTGGGCCGCATCAGCGCGGGAGATTGTGTAGCCGTGCGGCACGTTCCCGCCTACGACGGTCCGATAAGTACCGGTCAGCGGCTTGTTCACGAGCTTGGGTGGCCGCACCACCGTCCAGTCCGTGGCGCTGCGCCGGATCTCGTCTTCCATCTCGGCCAGATCCGCGTAGAGGTCCCGGAACAGGGCGCCGACGAACGGCAGCACAATCCGGCGGTTGACGAAACTGTCGCCTTCCGGCGCCGGCCCGACCGGCGCCGCGCTCACCGCCACAAAGCGTCGTGAGCCGCTTACCTCCAAGGCGCGCAGAATCCCGCGTGTGGCGCTGGAGGCGACCGGGCCGTCGTGGCGACCGCGCGGGCCGACTCCCGAGATCGCGGCATCGCTAGCCGCCAGTACCGGACTCAGCACGTCAGGATCGGTCAGGCCGGGTACGATCGCCACTTCCAGCGCGGGGTGGCGCACGGTGAGCCGGGCCGGATCGCGCACCACTGCGGTCACCGTGTGGCCGGCATCTAGCGCCTGTCGCACGACATGGCCACCAATGCCGCCGGTCGCTCCGAATACCGTCAACTTCATCTCGGCTCCCCGGTCTCGGCGGGTCCAATGTGCTTCGCAGCCGCGTCACCCATGGTCATCTCGGCCTGGCACCGCCAACAGCTTATTGTCATCTTAGATGACAATCACTGGTGTTAGCATTGTGGAATGGCCGACGTCACGGCACGGGCAACTGGTCACCCGCTGGCCGGCCGAGCCAGCTTCCTGCTGTCCCAGCTCGGCGCGTATAGCGCGCATGAGTTCGCCAAGCGCCTGGCGCCGCTGGGCATGCGGCCGGGTCACTTCGGACTGCTCATGCACCTCTCGCGAGGCGAGGGGCAGTCCCAGCAGCGGCTCGCAGACGCCATGGGCATCCACCGCAACGTGATGGTCGGCCTCGTCGACGAACTCGAGGATCGAGGACTCATCGAACGCCGCCGCCACCCCGCCGATCGGCGTGCCCACGCGATCCACCTCACCGGCACCGCCCACGACCTGCTCGGCCGTGCCCAACGTGTCGCCGACGAGCACGAGGCAGAACTGCTCGCGGGAATCGGCGAGGACGACCGCACCTACCTCATCGCGCTCCTGCAACACCTCGCCGAGCACACCGGCCTTCCGTCTGGCGTCCACCCTGGACTGAACGATAACCCGCTGTCCACGACCAGCCGGCGGTGCTGACCAGCATCTCCGCCGCGGTCACCAGGAACTCGATCTCGGGGGTCGGTCGGCGACCGTGAGCTGGCTGACCCAATTCTGGTCGAGTTGGCGGGCCGTTCCAGCGCGAGCCACGGTACGAACGTCGGGTCAGCAGGTAGCTCACTCG
>JAODNG010000078.1 GCA_025465385.1 Pseudonocardiales bacterium | reverse complement strand
CGAGAACGTCAGGGCGACGCTGCGGATCATCCAGGCGCGGTGATCGGCGTAGCGGCGGTCGCGGGCCGCCCGGCGTGACGGATCTGTCGTTCCTCGGGAAACGCCGGTGGTGCGGCGGTGAGGAACGCCTGCGCGTACGGATCGTCGAACAGGCGGTCAGCTTGGTCGGTCTCGCGGGCCCGCACCATCGCGACTTCGGGCGCGGTATTGCCTGCTCCGGCTAACTGCTGCTTTGAGCCCACAACTGCCTCCTCGTTCCACCCGGTGCATCCATCAGTGAATGGTCCACGAACGGCCGAACCGGCCTTCCCGAACATCGCCGACGATCACCGCCAGCGAAAACATGGTTGAGCTCATGACCGCCGTAGCTATGTCGTCAACAGAAGCTGAGGACAAGCGGGTCAGCCGCCCACGTGGATGCCGGGGCGGTGGGCCGGGTTCGGCTCGACCTCGCGCAGGATCTCGCGGACGACGGGCGCGGTGTCGCCTCGGCCGAGGATCAGGTAGCGCAGCAGGTGTCCGATGGGGTTGCCCTCGGCCCACTCGAAGTGGCAGTGCGGACGGACGCCAGTGACGTCGCGCAGCGCAAGCAGGATCGCCGCGATCGCGTTCGGGACGGCGGGGCTCTGTGCTCGCAGCACCCGGTGCCCGTCGACTTCGACGCCGCGGACGGTCAGCACGTCGCTGAAGCAGGAGGGGTCGATGACGTCGATCTCCAGGAACAGCACGTCGGCGGCACCGGGCACCGGATTCATCGCTCGCTGGGCCGCCTCCTTGTCGGCGTACTCGGTGCGGTCACCTGCTTGGCGCTGGTTGGCCACCAGGTCCAGCCTGCCGTCGTAGGCCAGCGAGTCGGTGATGAACCTGCGAGCGGCCTCGTCGAACTCGATCCGGTCGGCGCGCAGTTCGGTGCTGCGCGACACCCGGGAGACCAGGGAGATCGCGACGATCCCGGCGATGAAGACCGCGGAGATCGCGATGCCGTCGGGTTTCTCGATGACGTTGGCGCCCAGCGCGTAAAGCAGCACGATCGTCAGGACCGTGAACCCTACCGTCGCCCAACGTCGTCGGCGCCGGGCTGCGGAGATCGTCACGGCGATCGCACCGGAGACCATCATCGCCAGGATGCCGGTGGCATACGCGCCGGCCTGGGCATCGACGTTGGCACCGAAGACGATGGTGATGGCGATGCTGACGGCGGTGTAGACCAGCACGACAGGGCGGACGGACCGGCCCCACTCCGGCGCCATGCCGTAACCGGGCAGGTACCGCGGCACGATGTTGATCAGCCCGGCCATCGCGGAGGCGCCGGCGAACCACAGGATCAGAATGGTGCTGACGTCGTAGAGGGTCCCGAAGCCGTTGCCGAGCAGCTCATGTGCCAGGTAAGCCAGCGCCCGGGCGTTCGCCGGGCCGCCGACCTTGAACTTGTCAGCGGGAATCAGCACCGTCGTGACGAAGCTGGTGGCGACCAGGTACCCGCTCATGATCAGCGCGGCGGCCATCAAAAGTTTGCGGGTATTGCGGATCCGTGACTGCAGGCGTTGCTCAGCGGTCTGGCCGTCGGCGGCTATCAGAGGCATCATGCTCACGCCGGTCTCGAAACCCGATAGGCCCAACACCAGTAGCGGGAACGCCAGCACGGCGGGGCCTAGCACGCCGCCCCGGGAGGCGAGAGCGCTGGTCCAGCCGGTCAGCACGCCCGGCGCAGTGAACACGTGATACAGCCCGACGACCACTACCACCGCGTTGAGCAGGAGGAACACTGCGACCAGCGGGATTGCCACGACAACCGCCTCGCGGAACCCGAGCAGGAACACCCCACCCAGAATCAGCAGCAGCACCACGGTGATGGCGACGGCGTGGCCCGCCAGGAAGCTTGGCCGGTACGAATTCTCCAGCAGGTGCACTGTGGCGTCCGCTGAGGACAGCGTGATCGTGATGATCCACGATGTGGCGACGAACCCGAGAAGGACGAGCACGAATATCTTGCCCTTCCAGAAGGGCAGCAGGTTCTCCAGCATCGCGATCGAGCCTTGGCCGTGCGGGCTCTCCCGGGCGACCCGCCGGTACATCGGCAGCATCCCGAACAGCGTCAGCGCCACGATCAGCAGCGTTGCCAGCGGTGATACCGCGCCCGCGGCCAGCGCCGCGATCCCGGGCAGGTAGGACAGGGTGGAGAAGTAGTCCACCCCGGTCAGGCACATCACCTTCCACCACGCCTGCGGCGGGGACTGTCCCTCCGCGGTCTCCCGTCCGACCGGCTGCACCTGGTCTTGCAACAGCCACCGGGCCAGACCGCTCGACGGAACCCTCGGCCGCACCGGGCTATCGACACTCGCGGGTATCACGAGCTCAGGCGCAGCACTCATCCGGCCTTCTCCCTGTCAGACCCCTAGCCCCCATGCCGGGCTCACTCACAGAATGCCCGCTCGCCCACCTCCCCGCGCAAGCCACCCGATCTTCGGGTCCGGTCAACGATCGGCTGAGTCGCGAGCGACCTCTCGAGCAGGACTGTTGACGCAACCGTTCGGTTGCCATAAAGTAGCAACCGAACGGTTGCTACTTTATGGAGGCTGTAATGGGTTTTCCTGATCGCATCGAGCGGACCGTGGAGGTCGCGCATCCGCCGGGCAAGGTGTGGGCGGCGCTCACCACGGCCGAGGGTCTGGGCGCCTGGTTCGGAAACGAGGCGACGATCGACCTGCGTCCAGGTGGGTCGGCCCGGATGACGTGGACCGGCGGCCCCACGGTGGACATGCGTGTGGAACGGGTGGAGGAGCCGGCCGTGTTCGGGTTCACCTGGCACATCTACGGGCTGCCCGAGGACGATCCGCGCCGTACCTATGTCGAGTTCACACTCGAACCGGTCGGTGCGGGCACGCGGCTGACCGTGGTCGAATCCGGTTTCGCCCAGCTGCCAGAGGACGCCTCCCGCAAGGCATACGACGGCAACACCGAGGGTTGGGCGCGCGAGCTGGGTGAACTGGTCGACTACCTCGATGCCGCCTGACATCGAGGCGACCGCCGAAC